>CAZPQA010000138.1:0-7207 GCA_964588535.1 uncultured Desulfobacteraceae bacterium | reverse complement strand
GGATAAAACTGAAACGTCTTTATCCGACATTAGATGCATGACTAGACACTAGTGGAAGACAACGAGATCAACCAGCAGGTGGCTCAGGAGATCCTGGGGGGAGGCGGCCTTACGGTCACCACTGTGGGAGACGGAAAGCAGGCGGTGGATGCGGTGCAGGCGGGCCATTACCACGCCGTGCTCATGGATATCCAGATGCCGGTGATGGATGGCTACACGGCCTCCCGCGAAATCCGCAAGGATAAACGCCTTGACGACATGCCCATCATTGCCATGACCGCCAACGCCATGGCCGGTGACAAGGAAAAGGCTCTGGATGCGGGCATGAACGACCATGTGGCCAAACCCATCGATGTAAACCAGCTTTTCTCCTGTCTGGGCCAGTGGATCCAGCCGGGGGTGAGGGGGTTTGAGCCCAAGGCGGACACCCCAAAAACCCTCGAAACACCACCCTCCCCACCCAAAGATCAACTTCCCGAAACCATAGAAGGCATTAACCTGAAAGAAGGGGTCATGCGGGTGGGGGGAAACACCAAACTGTATCGCAGCCTCCTCATGAAGCTGCGCGATGACTACGCAAAAACGGATCAAGAGATCGCGGGCCAGTTGAAATCAGGAGAAGCCGGGGAAGCAGAGCGCCTGGCCCACAGCATTAAGGGGGTTGCCGGTAACGTGGGGGCGGGTTCCCTTCAGGAAGCTGCTGCTGAACTGGAGCATGCCATCAAGGAAGGCGAGGCCGATTCATATGAAGAGAAAATTTCCGCTTTCGGCAAAGTCCTGAAGAATGTCATAACGGCTTTGGGGGTACTGGGTGGAGAAGAAAAGGAAGCCGCTGGTTCAGATAAAACGGGTCCTGAAGCCACCCCCGATGAATTGGCAGCCGCGTTGGAAGAACTGGTTCCTCATCTGAAGACCCGGAAGCCGAAACCGTGCAAGGAGGCCATGGCAAAAATCAAGGATCTCAAGTGGCCGTCTCAATTCAGTATGGAGATGGCTGATTTGGACCGGCTTATCAAGAAATATAAATTCAAGGATGCCCTGCCCCTGGCAGAGGCCCTTCAAAGCAAGCTGAAAGGATAAGGTAGGCCCCTACGAAACAGGTTTTTAATCACAAATCAAAGATGACCCCTTTCCCCTATCATGGAGGATACGAAGCGTGATTAACAAAAAGAAATCAATTTTTATGATCTGCTTGTTAGGGTCCTTGCTTTGTACTACTCAATTGTTTGCTGCCCAAGAAGCGGCCTCTGTCGACTTCACCTCTGAAGAAAAAGCCTGGCTGAGTGATCATCCTGTAATCCGGGTGCACAACGAAACGGCCAGTCCTCCCTTTAATTTTGCCGAGCATGACCGACCCAAAGGATTTTCCATCGACTATATGCGGCTTTTGGCCGAAAAGATCGGATTCAATGTTGATTTTGTCACCGGCCCATCTTGGGATGAGTTTATGGCCATGACGAGAAACGGTGATTTGGATGTCATGCTCAACATCGCCAAAACACCCGAAAGGCAGAAATATTTGGCGTTCACCCCCCCTTATGTGACCCTGGCCCAGGCGCTTTATACCCGCAAGGATTTCCCGGTGGTCCGCTCCATAGAAGACCTTTACGACAAGCGGATTGCGGTACCCAAAGGGTTCTACATCGCCGAACTGCTTAAGCCTTATCCGCAGGTGGAGATCGTGGAGGTCCGGGATGTGGTTGAGGCCATGCATGCGGTTTCCGTGGGCAAGGCCGATGCGCTCTATGATGTCATGCCGGCCATCAACTACCTTTCGAACAAATACCAGATTACCAACCTGAAAGTAGGCGGGGATCTGGGTCTCGAGGCGGGCCGCCCCATGCCCCTGCATCTGGCTGTGTCTCAAAATAATGCCGTCTTTGCCGGAATTCTGTCAAAAGGCATGGCGCTGGTCACAGATGAAGAATTTCAGACGCTCAACGACAAATGGCTGGGTCGGACCGAGGCAGCGGAACCTGGATTTGACCTGACACCTGAAGAACAGGCCTGGTTGAAAAAGCACCCCGTGATCCATGTGCACAACGAATGGAACTGGCCACCATTTAACTATAACAAAGATGGCAAACCAACCGGTTTATCCATTGATTATATGAACCTGTTGGCTAATCGAATTGGTATTGAAGTAGAGTATATTTCCGGTGAATGGGGAGAATTGCTGGATCAAGCGTTTAATAAAAAACTGGATGTGATGCTTAATATTGTCAAAACTCCGGAGCGTCAAAAGCACCTCCTGTATACGGATAGCTACGCAAAGAATCCTAATGTCATCATTGCTGGAGAAGAGAGTTCCATAACGGACACTCAATCATTATTTGGCAAAAAGGTCGCTTACCCGGAAGGTTTTTTCTACGATGAAGTTTTGAAAACTACATTCCCGGAAATTATAAGGGTTCCAATGAAAGACACCCTGGAAACCTTAAAGGCAATTCAGTTTGGCAAAGTGGATGCTGCTCTTGGCGAGCTGGCCGTTGCGAATCATCTGATACGAGAAAATTTACTAACGGGTCTTGCGATTAAAGGAACCTTTGATTCGGGTAATCCTGAAATTGAAAAGTTGAACATTGCCGTTCGTAATGACTGGCCGACTCTGGCGGCAATTCTGGATAAAGCCCTGTTGTCGATCACACCCGGGGAGCATCGGCAGCTTCAATCGAAGTGGTTCGGTGAAGTTCAGAGAACCGATGACGTGGACCCTGCCCTCGGTTTGAGTGAAACGGAAAAGCATTGGCTGAAACAGCATCCGGCGATTCGTCTTGGAGATGATTTTGCCTGGCCGCCGTTGATATACAAGGACGATAACGGTAAATTTGCCGGTATTGCCTCCAGTTACACCGAATCCTTTTCAAGAAAACTGGGGATTGATTTCCTGCCTCAGTTTGGGCTCAACCGGGAACAGGTGCTTAAAGGCATCAAATCACGCAAGCTCGACGTCTTGCCTGCCGTAGTTCGCAGTCCGGAACGGGAGGCTTTTATGGCCTTTACCAAGCCTTACACCTCCTTTCCCATCGTCGTGGTCACCCGCAAGGACCACCCATACATGGATGGTCTGAGTGACCTGGCCGGAAAGCGAGTTGGCGTGGTCAAGGGATACACTATCCAGAAGCAAGTGACAGACGGGTTTCCATCTCTTAATGTGATTCCCCTTGAGACCGCTGCCAAGGGGTTAGAGGCCCTGGCTGATGGGAAAGTGGATGCTTTCGTGGGAAATCTTGGTGTCATCAACCATGAAATGAATCGGCTGGGGCTTGATACGCTCAGGATTGCTGCGCCTACCCCTTTTGTCTTTAATCTCTCCTTCGGTGTTCGTAAGGACTGGCCGGAACTGGTGGAGATTATCGACAAGGCGATCGCGGCAATGACAGACCAGGAAAAGGCCGCCATAGAGAATACCTGGATGGGTATTACGGTGCAGTTCGGCACCCAACTCAGCACCATCCTCAAATGGGTCATCCCCATTTTTTTCGTCATCCTGATTATCACCGCTTTTGTCGTGATCTGGAACCGCCGGCTTGGTCGGGAGGTTTCCGAGAGGAAACAGAAGGAAAAGTTGATAATGATAGGAGCGCAAATCAGCCAGTCGCTTACGGTGGGTGACAACCTTAAGGAAACGCTCCAGTCAATAACCGAGATTTTTGTTAAAAATCTGAATTTGGCCTTAGCTCGCATCTGGACTGTTGATGAAACGGAGAACGTTCTTAAATTGCAGGCCAGTTCCGGTCTGTACACCCATACTAAGGGCGCACACGAATCTCTGCCCATCGGGGGCGATACCAAGATCGGCCGCGTGGTTTCCGAACAGAAGCCCCATATGTCTAACAGTATCCAGGATGATCCTTACGTTAAGGATAAGGACTGGGCCAGGGAGGAGGGGCTCACATCCATTGCCGGCATCCCCATGGTTGTCGAAGGCCGTTCGGTGGGGGCTTTGGTCGTATTTTCCCGAAATGCCATCCAGGAAGATGCCAGGCGCAGCATTTTGTCTATTGCGGACTCCATTGCAGTAGCCATTGAACGCAGCCGTGCCGAAGAGGCAGTCCAGGCTTCCGAGAGGAAAATCCGGGGAATGAGTGAATCTTCGCTGGATGCAATGATCATGATTGATGGCAAAGCTAAGATCATTTTCTGGAATCCCGCAGCTGAAAGCATTTTCGGCTACAGCGCCGAAGAAGTGATGAGCCGAAACCTCCATGACCTCGTTCTGCCACCTGAAGATAGAGCACTTGCCTATAAAGGGGTTGATGAATTTATTAAAACGGGTAAAGGAAAGGTCATCGGTGTTGTCATTGAGCATAAAGCCCTGCGAAAAGACGGCAGTACGTTTCCGGCTGAAATCGCTATATCCGCCCTGCAAATGGACGACGAGTGGTATGCCGTGGGTACCGTTAGAGATGTTACCGACCGAAAGGCCGCCGAGGAAGAATTACAGCAGAATATTGAAGATCTCGAAAAATTCAGCTCCATGGCAACCGGTCGGGAAGAAAAGATGATTGAGCTTAAGGAAGAAATAAACCAGTTGCTGGAGCAGGCGGGTCAAAAGAAGAAATACAGGATTGTTCAATGAGGGATATCCAGGGTCAATTTTAAACGTAAAGGAGGCGCTTATGTTCAAGGAAGAAAGAGAAGATTTGATGTTTGAATGGAGCATGCTTGGAGACGTGGCGACCGGTCGCCCCAATCTTGGGTCTGGGATGGACGTAAACGTTTACAGGCTGATGCAGTTCACCCTGAGAGATGTAATTATAAAGCGATTTGATACGGAAACCGCAGACAGGATATTTTACGAAGCCGGGCAGCATGCCGGCAGGATGTTCAGCAGGGAATTGATCACCAAAGAAAACAATTTCAATGATTTTATCGCTGAACTCCAGGACAAGCTGAAAGAACTGAAAATAGGCATCTTGCGAGTTGAACAGGCTGATCTTGACGCAATGAACTTTACTTTGACGGTTGCTGAAGACCTTGATTGTTCAGGTCTGCCGGTCACCGATGAGACAATATGCACCTATGATGAGGGGTTCATCAACGGGCTGCTTGGTGAGTACACGGGGAAAAATTTTGATGTCAGGGAAATCGACTGCTGGTGTTCCGGCGACCGGGTCTGCCGATTCGACGTCAAAAAGACCGATTAACGACAATCCGGAAACCCGGATTTCGGATAAACAATATCCAGGGTGATACAACATGATCACGGTTAAAGAAGAAACTATCGATAAGATAACGGAGGTTTTTTACCTGCTGCTCAAAGGCAAAAAGCCCAGCCCTATTCAGTTGCCTGAAGATTATCCCGAAAATGAGATAAAGCAGGCGGTCGGTTATATCAACCGGTTCATAGAAGAATATGAGAGTGCCTCCGGGACAATTTACAATTTGTCCAAGGGGGAACTGAATTTTGATATGCCAAAGGGGACAATTTCATTTCTGCAGTCCCTCAAAGGTTTTCAGGCAAATCTGAAAAATCTGACCTGGACGACACAACAGATCGCCAAGGGAGATTTCGGCCAGAAAGTTGATTTCATGGGCGATTTTTCTGATGCATTCAACAGCATGGCCCAGCAACTGAAAGATTCTTTCCTGGAACGAAAACAGTCCAATGAAACGCTTCGGGGCAGAATAGATGAACTGGCCAAGACCCGCCGGGCCATGCTCAACATGATGGAAGATATCGAAGACGCCAAGGGTGTTGCCGAAGAGGCGACCAAGGCCAAGAGTGATTTCCTCGCCAACATGAGCCACGAAATCCGCACCCCCATGAACGCCATTATCGGCATGACCCATCTGGCCCTCAAAACCGACCTGGATCCAAAACAACAGGACTACCTTATAAAAGTCGATGCAGCTGCCAAGTCACTTTTGGGCCTCATCAACGATATCCTGGACTTTTCCAAGATTGAGGCCGGTAAGATGGACATGGAGGTCCTTGATTTCAGCCTGGACCAGGCCCTGGACAATATGACCAACCTGGTGGGGGTAAAATCCCAGGAAAAGGGACTGGAGCTGTTGTTAAAAATCGATCCTGAATTGCCCAACGATCTTCTAGGAGACCCCTTGCGTCTGAGTCAGGTGCTGGTCAATCTGTCCAACAACGCGGTGAAGTTTACCGAAAAGGGCGAAATTGTTATCTCGGCCACCTTGATGGAGACAATGGATGATCAGGTGCCCTCAGATCATGTAAAGGTGCGATTCGGGGTGCGGGATACCGGTATTGGGCTCACAGAGGAACAGCGGGGCAAACTCTTTCAGGCCTTCAGTCAGGCCGATGCCTCCACCACCCGGAAATATGGCGGTACCGGCCTGGGGCTCACCATTAGCAAGAAACTGGTGGAGATGATGGGTGGGGAGATCTGGGTGGAGAGCGAGCCGGGGGTGGGCAGCGAATTCATCTTTACGGCTCTTTTGGGTGTGGGCGAGGTTCAAAAAATGAGAACCCTGCAGCCCGACCCCGATCTCAAAGGGATCAAGGTGCTGGTGGTGGACGATAACGGCACCAGTCGTGAGATTCTGGAAAGTATGCTGACTTCCATGTCCTTCGAGGTGACCTTGGCACCCGGTGGACCCGAAGGACTGACCGAACTGGAAAAGGCGAACCCGGACCATCCCTTTGACCTGGTGTTCATGGACTGGCAAATGCCTGGCATGGACGGGCTTACGGCTGCCGAGAAAATAAAAAATCATACGGGCCTTGCCAAAATACCCAAGATCATTCTGGTAACTGCCTACGGACGGGAAGAAATCATGAACATGGCCGATCAGATCGGCCTGGACGGATTCCTGATTAAACCGGTAACCCCTTCCATTCTGTTGGATGCCGCCATGGCGGCCTTTGGAAAAGATCGCGGGTCCGGAAGACAACAACGGCGGGGACCGGGTGCTGAACCGGAAGGGGCGGCCCACATCAAGGGCGCTCAAGTGCTCCTGGTGGAAGACAATGAGATCAACCAGCAGGTGGCTCAGGAGATCCTGGGGGGAGGTGGCCTTACGGTCACCACTGTGGGAGATGGAAAGCAGGCGGTGGATGCGGTGCAGGCGGGCAATTACCACGCAGTGCTCATGGATATCCAGATGCCGGTTATGGATGGCTACACGGCCTCCCGCAAGATCCGCAAGGATAAACGCTTTGACGACCTGCCCATTATTGCCATGACCGCCAACGCCATGGCCGGTGACAAGGAAAAGGCTCTGGATGCGG
>CAZPQA010000137.1:0-7305 GCA_964588535.1 uncultured Desulfobacteraceae bacterium | reverse complement strand
AAAAGGGGCAATGGTCGTTGACACCTGCGACCGGCTTACATCTTTAATCGCTGATAACAGGGTCATTCTCATTCTGGGAAAAAACCACCGGGAAGAAGCCAGCGAGCTTTTTAAAGGGCGAAGCGTTCACATACTGGCGGAACCCGTCGGCAGAAACACGGCCCCCTGCATGGGCCTGGGCGCCCTTTATGCACGGCATCTGGGGTCTGAAGCGCCGGTGGCATTCCTGCCGGCGGATCATTTCATCAGTAACCCCGAGGCGTTTCTGGCAGATCTTGAAGCTGCCGGAAAACTGGCTAGTGGCGGGGGCATTGTGACCCTGGGAATTGTGCCCACACGCCCTGAAACCGGTTACGGCTATATCCGGAAAACCCCGGATACAACCGGTTCAGATGCCGTGTCCGCTTACAGGGTTTCGGCTTTTGTTGAAAAGCCGGATATCGAAAAAGCGCACGATTATCTCAAAAGCGGCGACTACTACTGGAATGCCGGCATTTTCGTCGCCACGCCGGAAACCATCCTGACGGAAATTGAAAAACAATTGCCCGACCTCCATGAAGGGCTTGAACAGATTGCCCTGAGCCTGGGAACGGATCGCTTTGAGGCGGAGTTCAAAAGGGCCTACGAAAACATAGAAGGGATTTCCTTTGACTACGGGATCATGGAAAACACCCGACAACAGGTGTATGTCATCCCCTCAGAATGTGGCTGGAGTGATGTGGGCTCATGGGAATCCCTGTATGAGTTGAGGGGGTCCGAACGGGACAAAGAGTGGAATCTGGCCGAAGGGGATACCCTCCTCATGGACTGCGAAAAAAGTTTCATTTCAAGCCAGGGCGATCGACTGGTGGCATGCCTTGGCCTCAGGGAATGCCTGGTGGTGGATACGGGAGACACGGTACTGGTGGCAGATCTTAACCAGTCGCAGAATATTCGCAAGATCGTAGACTGGCTGAAAGAGAAGAAAAAGGACGCGCTTTTGTGATCTCGCATATTTTCAGGGAATATGATATCCGCGGCATTTTCCCCGATGAGTTAAACGAAGAGTCCATTTACCGCCTGGGACACGCTTTCGGAACTTATTTTCATGGAAAAGGTGCCAGCAGGATAACCCTTGGCCGGGATTGCCGGCTCAGTTCTCCCGATTTGGCCAAATGGCTTTCCATGGGACTGCTGGCAAGCGGCATGACGGTTGTGGATGTGGGCATGGTTCCCACCCCAGTCCTCTATTTCTCCCTTCATCACCTCCATGTGGATGGCGGCATACAGATTACCGGAAGCCATAACCCACCGGAATTCAATGGCTTTAAGATTTGTCTGGGACATACGTCCGTTTATGGTGAGGAAATCCAGGCCATCCGGAAAATTGCTGAATCGAAAAATTTCAGAACCGCGCAAGGCACCTTTGAAAAAGCCTCTGTGGATGAATCGTATATTCGGCATATGGTTCAAAACATTCGTCCGGGACCCTGGGCCATAAAAGCGGTGGTGGATGGGGGAAACGGCGTTGCCGGCCCCCCGGCATTGGAAATTTACCGCCGCCTGGGATTTAAAATTGAGCCCCTGTTCTGTGAACCGGATGGACGATTTCCAAACCACCACCCTGACCCCACCATCCCCGAAAACCTGCAATCGCTTATCAAAGTGGTGCGCCAAGAAAAAGCGGATCTCGGCATCGCCTTTGATGGCGATGGAGACAGAATCGGGGTGGTGGACCGCGAAGGGGGTATCATTCCTGCAGACCATTTGATATTGATCTTCTCACGGGATCTGTTGACGCGGCGCCTTGGGGCCAAGATCATCGGGGACGTCAAATGCTCCCAAGCACTCTTTGATGATATCAAAGCCCACGGCGGAAAACCCATTATGTGGAAATCCGGCCACGCCATCACCAAGAGCAAGATGCAGGAAGAAGACGCTCTTCTGGCGGGTGAATTGAGCGGACACATCTTTTTTAAAGAACGGTATTTCGGCTATGATGACGCTGTTTATGCCGGGGCAAGACTGCTGGAAATTCTTTCAAAGACGCATGAGGGATTGGAGGCGCTTCTCACGGGTCTTCCGAATTTAGTGAACACCCCTGAAATCCGCCTGGATTGCCCTGACCACAAAAAATTCGGCATTGTAACCGCCATTGTCGAACAATTCAGAAAAGATCACGACGTCATCGACCTGGACGGCGCCAGGATTCTTCTGAATGGCGGGTGGGGCCTCATCAGGGCTTCCAATACACAACCGGCACTGGTTCTCCGCTTTGAAGCCGAAAGTGAAAAACGCCTGAAGGAGATAGAACGTCTGTTTATGGAGAAAGTCGAGGAATTGATTTAAACCGCTTTATGCTCAATGCTTTAACAGGCAGCCGCTTTTTTCTTAAAACTAAGAATTAAGGTCAAAAACTATTCTTAAAGCCTGGTCTATTTCCTCCATTTTCCCAGATGACAACTTCCCACGAACTTTCACCAATCTCCGGCGATGATCGATAGGGCGTGTTTGTAAACAGTCGGCTATGGATTTCTTGGATAAGCCATTACTCTTGGAAGGATAAATTTCAACATTTGTCGTAATTCCAGCTTTTTTCCCACTCCATGCCGTAACCGGAACCACTTGAATAACCGGGACTCTCTCGTTATAAACATCGTTGGTGACAATTACACAGGGTCTAATTTTTCCGGTTTCTGAACCCAATGTGGGATCAAGATTGACGTCAATAATCATGCCTCTCTTCAGTTTGTTCATTCCGGCCACCCGGTTGTCGCTGTGTCGGTCAATTCTTTCAAGTCCTTATCTTCAGAATAAATTTCCGAATATAGATCAGCGGATGCTATCAGACGTTTAAGTTCAAATTCCTTTTTGAAACGGCTTATGGCAGCCCTGAGCATCGAACTTTTGTCCTTGAATCCATAATCTCTGTAATTGCTCAAAAAACGGGCTTGCGCTTCTTCAACGCTAAATTTTGCCTGTAACATACGCCCCTCCTTTATGGTCTATAGAGTGGTACTTAAATAACAGGCCAATTATAGGCGCTAAACAGAAAAAATCAACATAAAATTTGACATTTTTTACAAGGGTAAATCTGGGAAAATCTGGGGACACCTCACTTATCTATGAGAATATACCTTCCGGAATTAGGCAAGGTGTCCCCGAAATTCTCGGAATTCTGAATGAGTGGCATATAAACTTATAATCTGACGTACGTTATGTTGTCCGCTGTTGGCGGTCAAGTGAGCGACTGGAAATGCCGGATTACGATTAAAACTATGAACCCCTGAATAATCGCGAAATATTAATGGGCGTGACTAGCTTTGTCCAAAATACCTGCTGCCCACTGGTTGATGCTTTTACCGCTGGCTTCGGCAGCGGAAGCCACCGCCGCGTGGATTTCTGCCGGAACTCTCAGCATGAGATTGCCGGAATAGGGTTTGTTGGGTTTTTGCCCCAACTCTTCACAGGCTGCAAGATAGTTGTTAATCGCTTCCTGAAAGGCGGTCTCCAGCTCACTGACGGATTCGCCATGAAAGCCAACAACATCCCGAATACCGATAATGCGGCCAACAAAGATATGATCTTCGGAGTCAAATTCAACCTTGGCGTAGTAGCCTTTGTAATTCATGCCTTTCATGGTGTTTCTCCTATCTTGGTTAAAAATTCGCGGGCATCCTTGATTCGGTATACCAAGGCTTCTTTTTCTGGGTGCGGCCTGTGGAAATACGCCCGGACACCGTCTTTCTCAAAGGTGACGCCGGAGCCTGATGCCTCAATAACGCGGCAGCCAAAGCAACGAGAAGAGCTTCTATTTTAGCCCATTCCATATTGCCGTTTACCGGGTTGCTAAAGATAGCAGCCAATGTTTTCCGGTGTTTTGCTTTCATAATTTATTATGATAGCAATAATTGAATGCTTCAGCAAGCAAAAAATGATTGCAGACAATAAAGTAGCTGAGCCATAATAGACAAAGATGGACCGTGGTCAAGATGACCACGGTTGCCCAAGACGGCACGCCACCATAACCCGCCCAAAGTAAAAAACAAACTACACCCCAAAATAATCACCTACCAGAACGAGTGCGATGATACCCTGTGGGATTATTGGAACAAAGGTCATGCCGGTAGCAACACAACCCTATTAATGAAAAAACTTGAACCCATCGCCGTCTCGTATTACCATCCAGTAAAACATCCCAATTCATGAATTGTTCCTTACAATAAGAGAGGAGTGGCAGCATGGAAGGAACATGGGCTGAACATTTTTCATCGGTTGCATTTCCTTGGGTATCTGCGTTTGTAGCGGTTGTTTGGCTTCTTCGGAGCAACCGCAAAAACAAGAACCCCCTGGAATGGAGCCTGGTTGATCGTTGTCTCCTTCTTATCGCGCTTTTTGCTTTTGTGGGGGGGGCCAGTAATCTTGTGATGGGCATAGCTGCGTCCCTATATTTTGAGCGCTTGTCTTGGGTCAACTGGGCCTTTGCTCAACCCTATTATCATATAAATCGATTTATCGGACTCCCTTGGATATTTCTCCTGATTCTGGGTCTGTGGTTACGTCGGCGTTCCCCGGAGAACCGGGTTTTTGCCCACACCGTTATTCAATACAACGCAATCCATGTCTCACTTATCTGTTATACTTTCGGGCCCGTTACCCATCCCGGCCCCTTCCTTCTCGGGATGGCGCTGGGGACGCTTAACTTTCTCCTTTTTGAACTGAAAATAGCCCTGCCGTGGTTGATGACATTCACTGTTCTCACCGTGGGCTCGTCAATCGCCACCTGGGCCGGTCTGATTCCATACGCCCCCATCTTTGCATCATCTGCTTTTAGCGGCGGGAAGGTCGAAACATATTATTTTGTCGGGACCTTGGCGCTCGTGATGATGGTATTCCTCCTCATGATTCTCCTTGTCGCCTATATATTCGCCCGGTGGAGGGATCGGGAAAAAAAGGTAGCCGAAATGACCGATTTTCTTAAAAAGATGTTTGGCCGTTATCTTTCCACCGAAATCATGAACTCAATGATTGAAAACCCGCTGGCCCTTGAATTGGGAGGAGAAAGACGGCGGGTAACCATCATGATGACGGACCTGAGGGGCTTTACGGCCCTGTCGGAACGGCTTGAACCGGAGCGGGTGGTTCAAATGCTCAACGCCTACTTCGAAGTCATGGTGGAGGAAGTCCTGAAATACAACGGCACCATCAATGAGATTATCGGCGACGCACTGCTCGTCATTTTCGGCGCGCCCCAGGAAATGCCGGATCGGGCCGAACAGGCCATCGCTTGCGCCATCGACATGCAGAACGCCATGGGACGGGTAAACGAAGAGAACCGGGCCAATGGCCTTCCCGAACTTGAAATGGGAATTGGCCTCAACGAAACAGAGGTGGTCGTGGGAAACATCGGATCGCGTAAGCGAAGCAAGTATGCCGTAGTGGGAAGCGGCGTCAATATGACCAGCCGTATTGAATCCTACACCGTTGGAGGGCAGATACTCATTTCCGAATCGGTTCATGAACAGACGAGCAAGATCCTGCGCATTGACTCCCAGAGGGAGGTGTTTCCCAAAGGCGCCGAAAGGCCGTTAAAGATTTACGAAGTCGGCGGCATTGCCGGCCGCTTCAATCTCGCCCTGGAGGAAAAGGAACCGGCTTTGATTGTTCTGGCGCGACGCATTCCGCTGAAATTCACGGTGCTGGAAGGCAAGCACATAGGAAAAAAAGGCGTTGCGTGTTTTATGACCAGGCTTTCCCGGAAATGTTCTGAAATTACCTTGGACGAACCGGTGGAAGTGCTGAAGAACCTGAGGATGAATCTGGTGGAAGTGGACCAGGAGCTGGAGAACAAGGATTTCTATGGCAAGGTCATGGGGCATTCTGAGGAGGACGTCCATTCGCATGTGGTTCGCTTCACCTCGGTGCCCGCGGAGGTCAGATCCTATTTTCAGGCCCACCGGCAATATGGGGAAACAGCGCCGATGAATTGACCCTTGGAATAGTCAATCACAAAAATTATGGGTTTTTAAACCGCATGCCGGCCAGAATAATCCGTTTTTCCTCACCCTTTGAACGAAGAATTTTTTTTTGGGCTTTAACGTCACAAATAGTGGACATCCTTTCGAAAAACGCCACAGTGGTTTTCCTGAGCCCTTCAGCCAGGATAATTTCACCACCGGGTTTCAGATAACGCCTGAAAAGACCTGAAAGGGGCTCGAAGTATTCTTCCTTGTAAATCACCTCTGAACCCAGGATCGTGTCGAACCGGCCCTCAAGAACGGGTTTTGTCCAGTCCAGCTCAACAATTCCAAGTTCCGATGATCCAGAAGTGTGGTTGACACGCGCGTTGGCCCGTGCGAAATTGAGCGCATCCCGGTTATACTCGGTCATGGTGACCCGATGCCCGTAACTGGCGGCAACGACCCCCACCAGACCGATGCCGCAACCGATTTCCAGCAGGTGCTTCTGGGGGTCAACCGGCATGCTTTCCACGTGATTGGCCAGGACAATGGATGCCTCCCATATTTTGCTCCATAGGGGAAATTGGCTGAAAACATCGTCTTTATCAAGGAAAGGATCGAGGGATTTGGGAACGAAAAACTTAAAACGGCGATCCCCGATGGCAAGGGATGAGACCTCCGTTTCATATTTTTCGTGAAAGGCTGACATGGAAAACATGGGTTATATCTTTCTCCTCTAATATTATTGATACAGGGAGTTGAATCATGAAAGTAATCATTTTAGGTTCAGGTACCGCCATCCCCATGAATGACAGGGGTTCACCTTCTCTGGCCGTGTTTCTTGACGATTCTCCCATCCTGTTTGACATGGGTCCGGGAACCCTGGGTCGGATGGCCCGTTTGGGCATAGGACCTGAAAAAATCGAAAAAATTTTTCTCACACACTTTCATCCGGACCACACCGCTGACCTGATCCATTTTCTCTTTGCCTGCCGAAACCCGGAGATCTTGAAAAGAAGATCCCCATTTCTGGTTTCCGGCCCTTCGGGTCTTCACAACTTCATCAAAGCCCTTCAAACCGCTTACCCGGACTGGCTCAATTTCCCTTCTGAAACCATGCAGGTTGAGGAATTGTCATCCACTGAAAACAAAGAGCAAAACCATGGTCATTACCGCATTAAGACCGCCCCTGCCAACCATACACCCCAGAGTCTGGCCTACCGAATCGAAAACAACGCTGGAAAAACCGTTGTCATCGCAGGGGACACGGGCTTTTGTGATCCTGTTATCCAACTTGCGAAAGAAGCGGATGTTCTGATCCTGGAAGCGGCTTTTCCTGACGGCTACCCGGTGGAAGGGCACCTCA
>CAZPQA010000136.1:0-7361 GCA_964588535.1 uncultured Desulfobacteraceae bacterium | reverse complement strand
AACTATATCCTACAACCGAGGAAAATGTGATTTTATTTTTGAGTCAGCCCTTAGAATAAATTGTGCCTGAACGAAAAGTCTGTTCAGGCACTATTCTTATTCTTACTTCCCATCAGGGTAATACCCAAGCGCCAGACTGCCTTTTTCGATCCATTGGCGTAACTCCGGATCCAGTTGACCGGCCCTGGCTTCGTAAATGGCATGGTCTTCTTCCGTTGTCAGGATGTCTTTCCATATACCGTCAACCTTATCCATGAACGCATCGCCACCACCCTTGAACATCTTGTCGAATTTGGGTTGCAGTGTTTTTAAATCCTTTTTCATGGACTCAAAGGTTGCCGCTTCCGCCAGCGCAGCCCATTTCTCCTCAGGAACCGCAATCCCTACAAATTTTGCAACCCGGCGCATCTCTCCTTCCAGGTCATTCAGCAAATCGGTAAAGTGAACCATCAAGATATTCGGCAGTTTGCGGTAAGGCCAAAAACTTTCCACATAGCTGAACATAGACCAAAAGGGATATCCGTCCTGTTCCCATTCAAAGCTGCTCTTTGTCATCCAGTCACGCCACCTCTGGTGAACGTCACCCCCATCTTCAAAACGAGGAAAGGGCTTGTCTCCATATTTGTCTTTGGTGGCAAGATTCTGGTCTGTCAGAATATTCCAATGATTTTGAAGCGAAAAGAAGGCATCGTGCATCTCGCGGGTGACCTGTATATATTTGACGTTCTCATTGTACGGGAGCCCATCAAGGGGTATATGGGATTTTATGAAACGACGGTGTGGTATTGCATCCATATCCTTCACTTCCTCCTCAATGGATGCCAGGAGGCGATAGTCAGGCCAAGGGGTCTTCATCACTTCGCTGTTAACTCTGGTGTCCTGATGGACAAGCAGGCTTAAAATACGAAGCATCCATGTGGTTCCCGATTTAAGGGAGGTGCACACGATCATGTCGTCATCTCGAAAATTAACCGAATCCCAGTTTTTAGAATTCAACGTATCATTTGAATATTCACGGGTTCGTTTTGGGAAATCATATTTTTCCATTTTTTCCTCCTTTAATAAATTATAGGTGAATACGGTATATGGTTGTATCTCCATGTATGTTTGATAATATACATATATTGTATGACAATAAAAGTCAAGAAAAACTTTTTCAAATTATTTCAAAAGCTAAACAAAGTTCTGAAAATCAAAACAGGTGGCTGTGGCTGCCTCTGGAGTGTTCTTGCTGGTAAACGGTTTTGAACTTGGTGCCGGTGACGACGAACTGGAAAAGATGAGGATCGAAGTGGTCAGTGGCCGATTTCCCAAAGAGCAGGTGATCGAATTTTTTGTGCAGCATGTTGTCGAGGCGTAGGGGGAGAGAGTATCAAACCCTCTCGTCAAAATCACTTCTTTGGAAGCGTAAAGAAAAAAGTACTCCCTTTAGCTTGAACACTTTCCGCCCAAATGTCTCCCCCATGGGCAGAGATGATCCCTTTGCTGATGGCCAGCCCCAGACCGGTGCCTTCCCTTCTTCCTTTTCCTTCCGAAGATGGCAGGGTATGAAATTTCTCGAAAATGGCTTCCAGGCTTTCCCCGGATATGCCGATGCCATGGTCTTTCACCGTCACCAGAACCTTCTCCTTTTTTTTCCGGACCCCCATCTGAATCGTCCCACCCTCATCCGAAAATTTTATGGCGTTTTCAAGGAGGTTCACCAGGACCTGTTCAATCCGCTCCAGATCGATCTCCGCAAAAACATCCACTTCCCCTTCATAGGTAACGGATATGTTCTTTTTTTCAGCCAGGGGCGCCAGGATTTCCATGACTTCCCGCCCCAAATCCGACACATTCTCCCGCTCAAAACTCCAATCCACTTTTTTGGCTTCAATCCGGGTGAAATCAAAAAGATCCGATACCAGATGGATGAGCCTTGAAAGGTTCTTGTCGATAATACCAAGGTAGTTGAGATTGTTTTCTCCTTTGATGGTGCGCTTGAGATAGTCCACACCTCCCCGGATTACCGTGAGGGGGGAGCGGAGTTCATGGCTCATATTGGCAATAAAATCAGATTTTAATTGATCCAGTGTTTTGAGCTCACGGTTGGCCTGGGAAAGATCCCGGGTGGCGATTTTAATTCTGTCTTGAAGCAGATTCCGGCCCCTGGACAGGCTTTGGGCCATGGTGTTAAATGCGACACCGACTTTTTCGAATTCGTCTCCCGTGCTGATCTTCACCCTGGCATCCAGATTTCCGTTCCCGATTTCCCCAGCCATACCCTCCAATTGATTCAAGGGTTTGATAACGATTCGGCGAAGCAGTATAAAGAGGGTCAGAATGGTCACCAGGATCAGCCCGACACCTGATGCCGCCAGCTTCAGATGATCATTTTTTAAGGTCGCCATCATGGTGTTGATGGGTAAAAAAACGCTTAGCCCGCCGATGACGGACCCTTTAGAAAAATCCTGTTGGCTGTGGCACTCCATGCAGGAAGCATCCATATGAAGCGGCACCATGTATCGAATGTATTTTTCCTGTCCCTGCGTGTGAAATTCCGTCAGTTCCGTTAAAGGTTCCGACCTGAACCGGGTCAACGCCTGTTTTTCAAATGCGTCTGCCCGGTTGTCCGGGTTCAGCGGGTTAATGCTGGAAATCCGAAACTGGTAGAGGTTCTGGCGAAGGGAATACTCCGAAAGTTTTTTGGTTACCATGGAGGGCGTAAACTTCTGGTAAATCCCATGCGGCGTTTCCATGATGTTCGAAGAAAAACCGACGGCGCCTTTTGCGCCCACACTTTCCTTAAGGGCCATCACGCCGCCGCAATCCGCAACCCATTGTCTCGTTAAAATGAGCTGTCTGGAGAGGATCCTGGCCTGGTTCAGCACCTGCTCCATGGCTTGATTGTGGTTTTGAACGACTGCTGCTCCAAAGATTATCCCCAGGATGGGAAAGATGATCAGGGCGATGGAAAAAAGAAATTTCCATTGAAGGGACAGATGGCGCTGTTTCATTAATTTCGCCTCATGTTAGGGGTGACGACGTATATGCAACGCTCCAACTTCTCCAACCTGAATACCCCATGAATACCGGAGAGTCAAATGTTGAACCCATTTAAAGCGATCGGAACATCCCTTCACATTTAAAATTTTTCTTGCAGAAGACAGCAAAGGGTGTCAGTTTGAGCGTATGCCATTTCTGAAAAAGGCAAACCCATGATCCATACGAATGAAACAGATCATTCCGTCATCCTGGTGGTTGATGACGATGAGGACATTGTTCAGACCCTCAAGGGCAATCTGGAGCTTGACGGCTACGAGGTTCTCTGTGCCTACAACGGCCGTTCCGGTGTTGAAATGACCGAAAAACACCGGCCCGCTTTGATCATCCTGGATTTAAATCTGCCGGACATCGACGGCGTCAAAGCCTGTCAAACCATTCGGAATTCATTTAATTTTCCCATCATCATGTTAACCGCCCGGGATGGCGTTTCGGACAAGGTCCTGGGGCTGGAATGCGGGGCTGACGATTATATGATCAAGCCCTTCCACTACCTGGAGCTTTCTGCCAGGATCAAAGCCATTTTGAGACGGGTTGATAAGAAGCCGGCGAGTTCATCCCTTGTAAATGGGGGGCTTCGCATCGATTTTAAATCCAGGACCGTTACCCTGGAAGGATGCATCATCAAATTGACCCGGACCGAGTTTAAACTCCTGGAACTTTTTTCGTCCCATCCCAACGAAGTGCTTTCCCGTGATTTTATCACGGATCAAATCTGGCGGGATTCTCAACTCTATCACAACAGTCGCGCCGTGGACGTACACGTCCAACGGCTCAGAAAAAAGCTGGAACCGGACATTGAACATCCATCGGTTATCGTCACGGTGGCCGGGGTGGGGTATAAACTGGAAATGCCCTGATCGTACAGGTTCCAATTTTCTGTTACATCTTTTACAGGGTCGTTGCTTGACCCTTCCACCCAATCCTGAGAGAATGACAATTGTTCATACATCCAGGATCCCATGAATCACAACCTGTGAATCACAGCCTGGCTTTAGGGTAACGTCTTTGTAAGGGGGGCCCCAAAGTGAAATCAAGTTATAATTCCCACATCAAGCGCATCGTTCTGGGCCTTGTGGTTTTTGCAGTCCTCGGATTTGTCGGTAAAATTGTTTTGACGCCCAAATCATTCGGCAAATACGGGCCTTATCGTGCCGACGCCATTGATGAAGAGGCCAACCGGGAGATCCGGCATATGACAAACGCCTCCTGCCTCACCTGCCACCCCCATGAAGCGAATATCCATCTAACCGGCCTTCACAAAACCATCTCATGCGAATTCTGCCACGGTCCCTACGCTGATCACATCAAAGACGGTAAGGTGTATGGGAAGCTTCCCGTCAAAAAGAAGGAAGAAATCAAGGTCATGTGCCTGCGGTGCCATAACAAAGCGATCCAGGCCAGACCGGGCGAGGTTATCAAGACGGTTGTCATGCCGGAGCATTTGGAAAGTCAGAAGGTTAAGGTTTCCCATACCTGTGATCAGTGCCATCATGTGCATGCCCCCCTCAAACATATTAACCGGGCAAAAAAAATCACTGGCATAAAGGAGAAAAGTTAATGGGCAAGCCGGATGCCGAACTGGATAAGGAGCGCCGGGCTTTTATTAAGAAGGTGCTTAACGGCGCCATTGCGGGTTCCCTTCTTTTAGTGATTCCCATGCCCATAGGGGCCGCCACCGGGGAAGTCCCTGAGCAAATCCCCGGAATCCGCGGCAAAAAATGGGACATGTCCCATCAGCGCTTTGCCTTCATAGTGGATATTACCCGCTGTATCGGGTGCGGTTCCTGTTGCGTGGCCGACAGACGGGAGTACCATGTTCCGGATGGGTATTACAGGACCTGGGTTGAGCGGTATCTCAAGGATTTTAACGATGAAGTCTATGTGGATTCCCCCCACGGCGGGTTTGACGGTTACCAGTCGCCACGAACAGATATAGACGTGGAAGTTCGAGACACTTTTTTTGTGCCCAAGCTGTGTAATATGTGTAAAGAACCCCCATGCGTGCAGGTCTGCCCTGTGGGGGCCACTTTTAAAACGCCTGACGGTTTTATCCTGGTGGATCATGATCGTTGCGTGGGCTGCGCTTACTGCATCCAGGCTTGCCCCTATTCGGCCCGTTATCTCGATCCGGTCACGAGGACGGCGGAAAAGTGCACATGGTGCTATCACCGGGTGCGTAAAGGGTTGCTGCCCATCTGCGTCAATGTTTGCCCCACCGGAGCGCGTAAATTCGGCGACCTGAACGACAAAAATTCTGAAGTTTACAAACTCCTGCACGAACACGAAGTCCTCACGGTCCTGAAGAAAGATATGGGAACCTATCCCGCGCTTTACTACAAGGGTCTCAGACGGGAGGTGGTCTAATGGATGCGCTCAACTTTGTTTTCCCCAACGACCTTCACGTCCACTGGAGTATGATGATCGTATTGTACCCCTATCTTACCGGATTGGTGGACGGATCTTTCATTGTCGCCGCCCTTTACTACGTGTTCGGGGTCAAGAGCCTGAAACCGATTTCCCGCTTTTCCCTTGTTTTTGCCCTTGCATTTCTATCCTGTGCCATGTTTCCGTTGTTGATGCATCTTGGCCGGCCTGAACGGAATCATAATATGATGATTACGCCGAGCCCCACGTCGGCCATGTCAGGGGCAGGATTTATCTTCACGGTTGCCATTGTTCTTATCGGGTTGATCGTCCTCCTCGTTTACAGACCGACCCTGGTGAAACTCCGGTTAAAATCAAAAGGGGTTATGAATATCCTTTACCGTGTGCTCACCATGGACAGCACGAACCTGTCGCCCGAGTCCCTCGAACTGGACCGGAAAATAATCAAATTTCTGGTGGCCATCGGTATCCCCGTAGCCACAGTGCTTCACGGATATGTGGGGTTTTTGTTTGGCGGTGTAAAGGCGAATCCAAGCTGGTCTACACCTCTTATGCCGGTTATTTTCCTGTTCTCCGCGTGCGTGTCAGGGATCTCGGCACTTGTTCTGGCCTATATCGTCATTAAGAAATTGAAGAATCAGCCGGTAGATGTGGCCTGTGTGCGGACTTGTATCAATATCCTTGCCGGATTTTTCATTCTTGCCTTCTCCTTTGAGATGTTAGAGGTGTTTTCCCACTCTTATCTGAGGACATGGTACCATCATGCCGTGGAGGGGTTGCTGAACGGGCCGCTTTTTTACTCATTCTGGGTATGGCAGGTTGGCATCTGTTCCGTGTTGCCCCTGCTGCTGTTGGGCTGGCTGTGTTTGTTCAAGATGAAGGCATCAATGTTTAAATTTTTTGCGGCCGCTGTTTCCATTATGCTCCTTTTGCAGGTCCTGTTAATGAGGTGGAATGTGGTTATCGGGGGGCAGTTGATGAGCAAAAGCACCCGCGGTTACACCCAGTTTCACCCGGAATGGTTCGATAAAGAGGGGATTATAACGGTCATCGTCCTGGTAAGTTTGCCTTTTATTGTCCTTTTCATCATGAGTAAGATTTTCCCCCTCTGGTTAGAAGAGGAAAAAGCGTCTTCTTAGGGAAATGGTTGAAGGGTTAAGCCCCGTCTGGGGCGGAATTAAACTGGAAAAATAGTCTTTTTATAAATTCATTATGAAGGGGGGTGGCAAAAAGAGATGGTCTGACCGGATGCGTATGTGGGGCCTTGTTCATGGGAGATGGGCGCAAGGCCTGAAGGATTTCACCGGGTCATATTGTAAACAAGGAGGTAAAGAGATGTGTAAGATTAAATGGGCACTCATTGTGCTTGTCATTGGGATTTTCACAACGGGGACCGCATTCGGGCTGACGGAAGAGTCCTTTGATGTGAAGAATCCAAAGATGCAGGAAATCAATAAAAAATGTATCACCTGCCATCTGAAAGAAAACAAATCTTTAGTGCTGCAATGGGAAACGTCCCCCCATGCTGCGGCCAAGGAAGGCCAGGTGGGTTGTTTCACCTGTCATGCGGCAGACAAGGGCGACGAGATGGGCTACATGCATGAGGGTGCGTTCATCAAGGCCATACTGTCGCCAACTGACTGCGCCAAATGTCACGAACCCGAAGCCAAGCAGATGGCGCCGTCTCATCATGCCACGGCCGGTGAGATCATGGCATCCTTAGACAACATGCTTGCTGAGATCGTGGGGGGTATGCCGGACAACAAAGCCAACATGGCCAGCGGGTGCTGGCAGTGTCACGGCTCTGTGGTGGCGCTCAAACGGGATAAGGCCGGGAAACCGCTCCGTTCAAAGACAGATGCCCCACAGATGGACCACAACACCTGGCCCAACACCGGCATCGGAAGAATCAATCCGGACGGCACCAAAGG
>CAZPQA010000135.1:0-7379 GCA_964588535.1 uncultured Desulfobacteraceae bacterium | reverse complement strand
GGGGAATGCCCAGGTCTTCGGAAATGGCCACCAGCCGGTTACCCGGTTTGATTCGAGAAAGCGTCGGCACCAGTTTTCCCCGGGCCTCCATGATTTCCCCGGCTTTGGCCGGATCATCGGACCAGGTAAACTCCTTGACGGCGTGTTTTTTACAGATTTCGTTGATCCGTTCCATGTCTTTAACAACGGTTTCCTTTGCACCGTCGCTCTCGATAATCAACATGGCTTCAATGCCCGTAATATCCCGTTCAATGGCCTTTTCCACGACCTTGAGGCTGTATTTGTCGAGAATTTCACAGGCGGTGAGCTGAATGCCGCTCCCGATAATATCGGTGACGGCGGCGCCGGCGGCAAACAGGTCGTCAAAAATAGCCAGGGCCAGGGCATTGTATTCCGGAAGAACCTGGATTTTTACCGTAACCTCTGTAATCACCCCCAGGGTTCCCTCGGCACTGGCAAAGACCCGGTTGAGGTCATAGCCGAAAGAGGATTTTGGGGTTTTAAAACCGGTCTCAATGACGGTGCCGTCGGCCAGAACCACCTTAAGATCCTTGACATAATCCCGGGCCGTTCCGTATTTGACCGCCCGGTGTCCACTGGCGTTGGTGGACATCATGCCTCCGATGGTGGCGATGGCCTCGCTGCCGGGGTTGGGGGGGAACATGAGGTTCTGTTTGCCTAGTTCCGTATTGAGTTGAAGGCAGATGACGCCCGGTTCCACCCGGGCATAGAAATTGTCCTTGTCGATTTCAAGAATGTTGTTCATGCGGTGAAGATCCAGGAGGATGCCCCCGTTGACGGGCAGGGA
This sequence comes from uncultured Desulfobacteraceae bacterium, assembly GCA_964588535.1. Classification (GTDB taxonomy): domain Bacteria; phylum Desulfobacterota; class DSM-4660; order Desulfatiglandales; family Desulfatiglandaceae; genus NaphS2. The sequence continues at coordinate 6,571 of CAZPQA010000135.1, read as the reverse complement.
CGCCCCGGTGGTGGCGGTTCCCGAGCCCTGCACGGTCACCGGAACCTTTTTGTCATTGGCGAGCCGCATGATGGCGGAGATCTGTTCCGTGGTAAAAGCAAAGACCACCACATCGGGGACGCCCTCGTGCACGGAAAGATCTCGAGAATTGCTCAAGCATTCGACGCGATCATCAAATACGTTTTCCGGGCCAACAATTTCGATCAGTTCGGGAAGGATATCCATGACATGACCTCCTGTAAGTGTTTGTTCCATAATAGCGGTTGTCATTATTTTTCAAAGCGAAGGTAGAAAACCCTTATGGCTATGATTTAGCTACAATGTAACTAAATACCAGCCGTTCAAATGATTGTCAAGAAAAATGAAACACCCTCAATGGCAAGACCAGGAGGTTAGATTTGGGGGCGTTCAAACGGAATTCATGCGCCCTGCTTTACAATTCTTCTCCCGGGTGCTAGATTTGATGGCAAATGATCCTTCATTCGTAAGCGAAATTCATATATAAAACGTTGTTTGAGGAATTATATAATGAAAAGATTCTTCTTGATCCTTTGCATTGTTCTTTCCTGCCTGAATATTACGGGGGAGGTGTTTTCAGAGACCCAGAAAGATACCCTTACGGTCTGTCTGGGTAAAGCCCAACCGAAAAGCCTGGACCCTGCCGTCAGCAATACCCGTCAAGTATTGACCCTCTACCACAACTGGGGAGACGCCCTGCTTTACAGGGATCCGGTGACCGGAGAAATCGTACCCGGCCTGGCTGAGTCGTACAGGATCCTGGGCAATGGTGATATGGAACTGACACTTCGCAAAGGGGTCAGGTTCCACAATGGGGAACCCTTCAATGGGGCGGCCGTAAAGTTTTCTCTGGATCTTCTCAAAAAATCCGGGTCCCGGGTTTCACGATATCTCATGGGCATAAAAGATGTGGTTGTACTGGACGATCATCGGGTTCGGATTGAAGTGGTCAAACCAATCCCGACGCTTTCTCAGCTACTTGCCAATGTTCTGTTTATCTACCCGCCGGGATACTATCAGAAAGTGGGAAAGAAGGGTTTCGGCCGGCATCCTGTGGGAACCGGTCCGTACCGCTTCGTTTCAAATGAGGGTTTTACAGAAATGAACTTTGAAAGAAACTACCGGTACTTCGGGGGGCCCAAGGGAATAGCAAAAATACCGAAACTGAAAATCCGTATCACCAAAGAAACGATTCCGCAGATGGAAGCCCTGATTGCAGGAGAGGTGGACCTCATGCGTTCCGGTTGCGTCAACCCCGAACAGGTGCCGTTTTTGAAACAGGCCGATCAAGTGAAGATTGTCAGCACCGATATCCTGCGGGTCTATTTTCTGGTGATGGATGCGCAAGGCCGAAGCGGCGCAACCCCGTTTAAGGACAAAAAAGTGCGCCAGGCGGTGAATCACGCCATCGATCGGGAAAAAATTGTCAGAGAGGCCTTCAACGGGTTTGCCGTTTCATCCCACAGTGTGGTGAGCCCTCTGCATTTCGGTTACGAAAACCGTGTGACCCGCTATCCCTATGACCCTGCCAGGGCCAGGCAGCTGCTGGCAGAAGCCGGTTACCCAACCGGTTTTGATACCGATTACTATGCCATTAATAACGAAAGTGCGGCCGAAAGCATTTTAGAGGACCTCAAAGCCGTGGGAATCCGGGCAAAGCCCAAATGGATGATGGGAAAATGGGACCAGCTCTATGAAAAGTTTCTAAAGGGGAAAACCCCCCTCGTTTTCCTGACCTGGGGCAGTTATTCCATTTTCGATGCCGGTGCGCTGTTGAACCATTTTTTTATGGGCGATTCCCGTGCCTGTTATGGAACAACGCCCGAAATCAACCGCCTTCTGGAACAGGCAAACGGCTCCCCGGATCCGGAAGAAAGGGAAAAACTCCTGTCCAAGGCTCAAAAACGTATTTCGGAGGAGGCGTTCTGGGTGCCCATCTGTTCTGTTGAAATCATTTGCGCCATGCACAAAGACCTTCAGTTTCAACCGGCAATGGATGAAATTGATCGATATTTCCTGGCCAGCTGGCCTTAATTCAGAGCCCTTTGAGTGTCATGAACACAGCCAACCGGAAAATTGTAAGACTGCTTTTCTGCCTCATTTTGATCCTGCCATGGATCACCATGCCGCGGCTGTCTCTTTCCGCTGACCCCAAAAATGCTCCGAAAGAGAAGATCACAGCGCTGTATCTCTATAACTTTCTCCTTTTTGTGGACTGGCCGGAAAATACCGCTTCAGATACCATCAAGTTGGCTACGTATGGTGCCCCTCAGGTTTATGAAGCACTGAAGCCCATGTCGGGCAAAACGATCAAAGGAAAAAAACTGGTGGTTTTTTCACTGACCAGCCCCGAGGATATGGATGATTGCTGCCAGGTTCTTTTTGTGGGCGATACAGAAACCCAAGCCGTGAGGGAACTTCTCAAGAAAATTAATGGTAAACCTATCCTGACGGTCAGTGACAAAGCAGGATTTATCCGTTTGGGGGGAATGGTTTTTTTTAAAGACCCGGGTGGCTTACGGAAAGAGGGAAAGAAACAGAAAAGATTTATTATCAATCTCTCTGCTGTTCGTAAATCCCGTCTGAAAATCAGATCGAGACTGCTCAGAATGTCCGATATTGTATATGGCTCAAAACCTGTAAACCTCAAAATGCCATGAAGGGCCATTAAAACCATTATGATGCTTTTCAAAGATAGACCCATCAAACAAAAATTCCTTTTGGTCATCATGACCGTGAATATCGCGGCCCTCCTGATGGGTTTCGCAGGTTTTATGGTTTATGACCGATGGGAAATTCGTCGAACAATGGAAGCGCAGACAGCCACCATTGCAGACATCCTCGCCTACAATTGTACGGCTGCCCTCTTGTTTAACGATGCGGCAGATGCCCAGGAGACCCTTGCTTTCCTCAAGACAAAGCCGTCCATTGTTTCCGGGTGGATTTTGACGGCCAAAGGGGCCCCTCTGGCCCGTTATGTTCGAGAAGGGTTTGCTGCACCGGAAATGCCGCCAGCGGGTCAAAAAAACGCGGCCACTTTCAAAAACCAGATGTTGCATCTGAACAGAGAAGTGCGCACGGAAGACAAACGAATCGGAACCGTTTATATACAATCGGATATGCGCCAGATGGTCGAGCACAGAAAAAACCATTTTTTTATTGCGTTCCTGGCGCTTCTATTTTCTATTCTCGTTTTTTTTCTGATCTCCATGAGGCTTCAGAAAACCATTGCGGCCCCCATTACAGAGTTGGCGTCTTTATCCAGATCGGTTTCAAAAGAAAAAGACTACACCGTGAGGGCACGCAAACACGGCAATGATGAAATCGGTTTTCTGGTGGAGGCCTTCAACGAAATGCTGCACCAGATCGAGAAACAGAATGCCTCGCTTTTGCAAGCCGGGAAAAGTTCGGAAGAATCCGCCCGGGAAGCGCTTCGCCTGGCCGAGCGTGTAACCCAGGCCAATTTGAAGCTGGAAAATGAGATCGGGATCCGAAAGGATGTGGAAAAAACCCTTCAGAAACATCGAGAGAATCTGGAGAAGCGGATTCGAGAGAGAACACGGGAATTGCGTGAGACCAATCAAAGGCTCATGGAAGAAATCGCCGAGCGGGTGGTGGCGGAGAAAAAAATTCAGGTTTCCCTGGATGAAAAAGTCCTGCTGCTGGGCGAAATCCACCATCGTGTGAAGAACAACTTGCAGGTGATTTCCAGTTTGATGGACCTGACCCGCCGAAGGACACTGAGTGAAGAGGCAAAGATGGTACTGGCCGATGCCCGGTCAAAGATTTACGCCATGAGCCTGGTGCATTCTCAATTGTACCGCAGCGCGTCTTTCACCCGAATCGATATGGCGGTCCACATCCGAAGGCTGCTGGGTTCCATTGGCCAGATTTACACCAACAGCTATCGAAGGGTTCGTCCCAAAATTGAGTGTTCCCATGTTTTTCTGTCCGTCACCCAGGCCATTCCCTGTGCACTGGTGTTAAACGAATTGCTGTCAAATGTCTACAAGCACGCTTATCCTGAAGACACGACAGGGGAATGTCTCATCTCCATGTCGGAAATAGATGGAAAACGGATTCATTTGCGCGTACGCGACAATGGGACCGGAATTCCTGAAAATGTGGATATTGAGGGCACCGAGACACTGGGTTTAAAACTGATTCGCAACCTGATCCGAAAACAGCTTAAAGGCGAAGTCTGGTTCAAGCACGATAATGGCATGGACATTACAGCGGAATTCCCCGTTGACCATGATGACGTGTTGATTCACGGCGGGCCGGAGCTCGCTCCCGACGGACGATTTCCATCTGAGCCGTCTCCGCCAAAGTAGCGAGGCTACGACGGCCGGATCGGATTTCCCTTATGGGATCAATTTTAATATCGGAATTTCCAGATTGAAAAATAAGCAACCGGGGGTTAGCTTTAAATTCGTATCAGGGCAGACACAAGGCCTGCCCCTGCAAGAGGTTTGGTCCAGGATTGTAGGGGTGTGCCCCTTGTGGGCGCCCTGAATCGCCTGGAGGCTTTTCGAAAATGGTCCATTAATCGATGAGCTGTTCTACGGTGATAAATCTCAAGGAGAAAGCCATTGACCGGAAAAAAAGAAATCCGTCTCACGCAAACCGTTAAAGGTTCCGGCTGAGCGTCCAAACTGCCGCCAGGGGACCTGGATCGGGCGCTTTGTGGAATGGAATTTCCGACGGATGAAAATGTAATCGTAGGCCTCGACCGGGCGGATGACGCCGGTGTTTACCGGGTGAATGATGATCTGGCCCTGATCCAGACCGTGGATTTTTTTACCCCCATTGTGGATGATCCCTATTGGTTCGGACAGATTGCGGCGGCCAATGCCTTAAGCGATGTCTACGCCATGGGGGGTGTTCCCAAGACCGCCATGAATCTGGTGGGATTCCCCCTGGAACTGATGGATATGTCAATCCTTCGGGAGATTCTTCAGGGGGGCCTTGACAAGATGAAAGAGGCTGGCGTGGTCCTGGTGGGCGGTCACAGCGTGGAGGATCCGGAACTGAAATACGGATTGAGCGTTACCGGTTTTATCCATCCGAAACGCATTCTGACCAAAACAAATCTCAAAGGCGGCGACCAGTTGATTTTGACCAAACCCCTGGGAACCGGCATTGTGAACACGGCCATTAAAGGGGGGATTGCTTCACCGGAGGTTGCTGAATCGGTTGCGCACCTCATGGCCCGATTGAATCAAATACCGGCGGAGATCATGAGTCGTTATAGGGTACATGCCTGCACCGATATCACGGGTTTTGGCCTTTTGGGGCACCTGGCGGAGATGGTTCTGGATTCGGGATGCGGCGTACGGCTACAAAGCGATCAAATCCCCATTATTCCGGAAGCCCGGGAATATGCGCAGATGGGATTTATTCCGGCGGGGGCCTATCGAAACCGGGAATTTCGCGCTGGCATGACGGAGTTTGGCCTTTCGGTGGATCGCTTTCTTCAGGACCTTCTGTTCGATCCTCAGACATCCGGGGGGCTTCTCATCAGCGTGTCTGAAGAGGATTCCGCCGATCTGCTGAGGGAATTGAAGACCGGGGGTGTTCATGATGCCGTGATCATCGGGGACGTGATATCCACATCCGAAGAAAGGATTTTTGTTCAATAGGTAGGGGCAGGCCTCGTGCCTGCCCTTTAAAGGAGAATTGAATGAGCACAAAAATCGATTGCCGTGGTTTGGCATGCCCTGCCCCGGTACTGAAAACCAAGGAATTAATTGAGCAGGAAAAACCTGAAAACCTGATCGTCATTGTGGACAATGAAGCGGCAAGGCAGAACGTTACACGGTTTATGGAGTATCAGGGTTTTAATGTGTCCGCCAGTGAAGAAGGGACCGACTTCCATGTGACGGGCCATGCTGGAGAAGGCGCCGAACCAGCGGTGGAACCCGAAAAAACCATTGAATCGGAAGAATTGAAGCAGAAAATTATGGTCATGGTGGGATCCGATCGAATGGGACACGGGGATGATGCGTTGGGCTTAAAACTGATGGTTAGTTTTTTGAAGACCGTAAAAGAGATGGGAGATGAGCTGTGGCGGTTGGTTTTTGTCAACAACGGCGTCAAGATGACCACTTCGGATTCGGAAGTGCTGCCGGTGCTGGAGGAGCTTGAAAAAAGCGGTGTTTACATTCTGGTTTGCGGCACGTGCCTCACCCATTTTAATCTCCTTGAAAAAAAGATGGTGGGAGAGACCACGAATATGTTAGACATCGTAACGGCCATGCAGTTGGCTGACAAGGTGGTCAATATCTGATTTTTTCCCTTCACCTGCGGGAGGAAAAATCCATGGGAAAAAGCAAAGCCGACAAGGTCGATGAGTTTCTGGCCCGCTCCCGTCAAAATCAGGGCCAGAAAGAAAAAGGCTACCGGGAACAATCTCTAAAGATTCACCCTTGGGTATGCGCCCGTTGCGCCAGGGAGTTCACGAACCGGAATGTGCATGAATTGACGGTTCACCATAAAGACCACGATCACGAAAACAACCCCGCCGACGGCAGCAACTGGGAAAATCTCTGTA
>CAZPQA010000134.1:0-7532 GCA_964588535.1 uncultured Desulfobacteraceae bacterium | reverse complement strand
GCTACGACCAGATCTGCCGCCTCTTCTGCAAAATCTTCCGCTTTCCCCCGAACGGCTTTTACCCGGTCCCTCAGTCCATTTAATTCAATGTTCCGGGAAGCCGTCTTGACGCAAAGAGGGTTGAAATCCACGGCCAGCGCCTTCTCAGCACCCAACAGGACTGCGGCGATGGCGAGAATGCCAGTCCCTGTCCCCAAATCAAGCAAATGGCCCATACGGGTCCGTTTTTCCAGCAAGGAAAGCGCTTCCAGGCAGGCTCTGGTTGTGGGATGCAGGCAGTTGCCGAAGACCACCCCGGGATCCAGTAGAATTTTGATGCATCCTTCTGCAACAGGGCTTTCCAGCCAGGGCGGGACCACCAGGAAAGGCCCGATCTTCAGGGTATCCAATCCGCCTCCCTGCCAGTCTTCGTAGGTGAAATGATAGCTGTCCTCAAGGCGCAGTTCCCGGCGGTTTTTCAATAACCCGGCCACCTGCTTTTCAGCGGGGGCTGAAAAAAACAGAAATGCGCTGTTTCCCTCCACCCAGTTTCCCATGAAGGTCCCGCCGAGAGCCGTTTCATTCGATTCCGTCAGGGTGCCGCCGACCAGATAGATATATAGATCTTCAGGTTTTGAAACCATGAGGTTATGGCTCTTTTTGCGTGTCGGCCTGGTCTTTTTCCAATAACGGCTTGCAGATTTCTTTCAGTTTTTTCTTCTCCCTTTTTTCTGCCATGGACTGCGCGGTATGCAACCCCACCAGGCGGGCCACCAGCAGAGCAATGTAAAGCTGGCCTACGATGGCTTCAAGGCTTGCAGCCGATTTGGCCGGCGGTGAAAGGGGAATGATGTCGCCGTACCCAAGGGTTGTGAGCGTAATGAAACTGAAATAGGTTAGGTTGTCGTTTAAGAACCCATACTGGTTGAGATAGTCCATACGGGTGAGAACATGCCCGTCAACGCTGAAAGACCCCGGTATGAGCAATTCGATAAGTCCATAGCCGATGGACCACATAAACCCAATTAAGAAATAGACACATGCGGACCCGTAAATGAGGTCCATGGTGACACTTTCCTCGGCAACGATGTGAATAAGGATTGACACCGCCACAAACCCGAAAAAAGCCATGCCAAACGCATATAGCACCAGGCCCAGATAGAACTCATTTTTTGCAAAATCGGTCCAGCCCAGAAAAATGATAGGCGCCACCAGCAGGATGCCGGAGATCAAGATTTTGCGGTTGCCACTGATGGAGTAAAGGGCTGTTAAGAGGGCTATGGTGAACAGTACGTCCAGGAAATTAAGCCCAAATTGACCGAATTGCTTTAAGACGGGGTCAATGGCTGCCAGCAGGAACAGGAAAATTAGAAGGGTCTTGAATTTAAATTGAATGCTCAAAAGGCGGATCATGGGGACCTCCTTGTACAGTGTTGTTCAGTGAATGGCGGATATTGGACCTATGCTTCCTGAATGGGTTTCAACAGATCATTTTGGAGCGGTCGCTGTCAAGGGTTTGTTGGACGTCAGGAGGAGATAAAGGTTTTGTTCATGGTTTCGACCATGACAATGGCATCATTGACTGAATTCCGATTGACATATTTGAGACCTTGTTTTAATGAATACCCGTACTTATGGATCAAATTAACCCTTCGGATCCTTTAGGAGGAGCGTGAGATGAGGTGCACAGGCTGGTTTGTGATGGCATTCATCAGTTGTTTGTTATTTATCCTTTACCTTTCAAACGGGGCCTCGGCCAAGGAAAAAAAGGTCTATACCCTGGAACAATGTGTTAAAGAGGCCCTGGCCAACAACTGGAAGCTGAAAGCCAAAAAGGAACAGATCAATCAGGCAGAGTATGTGAAGAACCAGGCGAGAGCGGATTTTCTGCCCAAGTTAAGCACATCTTATGGTTACAAACGATACGGTATGGAGCAGGAAGTCTTTTTTAAAGGCTTGGGGGGACCGCTTGAAATAGGAAGCCAGAATAATTATGAATGGAAAGGAACGGTTACCCAACCGATTTTTACCGGGTTTGCCATTTTAAGTGCCTATCGGCTTTCAGAATTGGGCATTGATCAATCACAGTTGGAGGTCCAGACCCAGGAACTGAATCTGGCCCTGGAGGCCAAGGCGGCCTATTTCAATATCCTGACGGCGGACATGGCGGTAGAAACTACCGAAAAGGCGGCGGAAGCCCTGGAGGGCCACGCGGAAGTGGCCCGCAATTTCTACAAGGTGGGGATGATTCCTATTAACGATCTGCTGGAATCGGAAGTCAACGCCAGCAATTCCAAACATGATTTGACGTCTGCCAGGAATCAGGCCAGGTTGGCGCGCTCCAATTTCAACGCGGTTTTGTCAAGGCCGGTAAATGCGGAAGTGGAAGTTGAAAAAATCAGTGTGCTTAATCCGGAGAAGGGAGACTTTCAGGAGTATGTGGAGATTGCATTTAAGAACCGGCCGGAGATGAAACTGATTGATGTCAATCTCCTTCAGACGGATCAGCAGATCAGGTTAAGCAGGAGCAAATACTATCCCGAAGTAGTGCTGACGTGGGATTACATAAAGCAAGGGGATACGCCGACGGTGTCAGGCGGGGAATTTCACCAGGCCAGCAACTGGGAAGCCATCGTTGGTTTGGAATGGACTTTTTGGGAATGGGGCAAAACCTATTATTCGGTGAAGCAGCAGCAAAGCGTAAAAAATGAAGTCCTCAAGACCAAGATGGAGTTGGAAGAGCAGATACAACTCCAAATAAAGGATGCCGTTTTAGACCTTAAAACCGCCGAAGAAAACATCCCCATTACAAAAAAGGCGGTGGACCAGGGAGAAGAGAATCTGAGGGTAAGCCAGGAACGTTACGAGGCCCAGGTCAGCACTTCCACCGAAGTTTTGGACGCTCAGCGATACCTGACGCGGGCAAGGGTCAACCATTTCCGTTCACTTTTTGACTACTATCTGGCCCGGGCAAGGCTTTTAAGGGCGATGGGCACATACTAGATGATACAGCTATTTCACCTGTCCAAGAAATACGGCCCCCATATTGCGCTGGAAGATATCAATCTCAGGATTGAAAAAGGGGAATTTGTCTTTGTCACGGGACCCAGCGGTGCAGGAAAAACAACCCTTCTGAGGCTGCTTTTTGGCGCCGAGAAACCGGAACGAGGCTATATCCTGATTAATTCAATCAATTTGGTCCGCATCAGCCGGCCGAAAATGGATCTGCTGCGTCGAAAAATCGGGTTTGTTTTTCAGGATTTCAAGCTTCTGCCCCGAAGGACTGTATTTGAAAACGTGGCCATTGCCTTGGAGGTAACCGGTGAGCCCGCCCGATGGATCAGAAAAAGGACCCGTCAAACCCTTGAACTGGTGGGGCTTGTAGATAAGGAAAAGGTTTATCCCCTGTCGCTTTCCGGCGGGGAACAGCAGCGGGTTGCCATTGCGCGGGCCATTGTGAAGGGCCCTGTGATTCTTCTGGCGGATGAACCCACTGGAAATCTGGATCCGGACCTGACCAGGGAAATCATGGCACTTTTCAGGAGCATCCATCAAAAGGGTACCACGGTGGTGATTGCCACTCACAGTCGGGATTTGCTTGAGGACGTGCCCTATCGGACGATCCTTTTGCAACAGGGCAGACTTTCCGGGGATACATGCGCATAAGATTCAGGACCTATTTCTTCAAACAAGCCCTGCGAAATATAAGGGACAACCTAACAGTTCATGCTTTGGGTTTGGGGACCATGACGTCGTCCCTTTTGATTTTCGGTATATTCATGCTCTTCTTTACAAATGTGGCCAACTGGATCCACGGTTGGGGAAACAGCCTCTCTTTTTCAATCTATTTGAAAAACGATATCAGCGATTACAAAAGAGATAAGGTTGATTCTTTTCTGCGGCAGCTACCGGGTAAAAAAACCCTTGTGTATATATCCAAAAAAGACGCAATGGCCGATCTCAAAGAGACCCTTGGCGGCGATGCTGCTATTTTGGACCGATTGTCGGGCAACCCACTGCCGGCTTCCTATGAAGCTTTTTTTGACCGCACCAAAAAGCATGATCTAGACCCTGAGACCATAAAAGCAGCCCTGGCAAAACTGGAAGGTGTAGCGGATGTTCAATGCAGCGAAGAATGGTTGAATAATTTCAGAGAGATTATGGATATGGTGGAGTCCATCTTTTTCGTCGTGGGGGGACTTTTATGTCTTTGTGTTATTTTTATTATGACAAACACCATTAAACTGACCATCTTTTATCGAAAGACTGAAATTGAAATCCTCAAGCTGGTGGGGGCTACGGATTGGTTTATCAAAGTGCCCTTTCTGCTGGAAGGCATCATTCAAGGCATTCTGGCAGGAGTTTTAACGTTGTTGATGCTGGGTGGGGGATATTTATTTTTCGCCACAAAAGAGATTCAATTGTTCGGCATGAGTTCTCTGGATCTTGTTTTCGTCTCTTTTGGACACATGGCCCTGCTTTTTCTAATCAGCGTATCCCTCGGAATGATCGGAAGCCTTATCGCCATAGGCCGTTTTTTCAAAGTATGATGGCGTCGTAAAAAGTCCCATCTACTGCGTTGCAGCAATTTTTCAGAATCTCAACATACTACATGTATGCCTACGATCCTGAAAAATCGTTACGCCTTGTATATGGAACCTTTTACAACGCCATCTATAGATAGGCGCGTGATTTTTTACGAGACCATCAAGTATGATGAACGCAAAATTGACAACCAGATGCACATTTTGTTTGTGTTTCGCCCTGGTGTGTTTCCCTGCTTGGACTTTTTTGGCGGATGCTGCCGAAAAAAAGACTTCGGGAAAAAAACAGATTCAACGGGTAGAATCCAAGCTGAGCGAGGAAGCCAGGAAACTTAACGCATTCCAGTCAAAGGAAGCGGGTTTGTTGACGCTGGTGGCGAAACTTGAAAAGCAGGTTGCTGACACAAAGAAAGAAACGGAGGTGTTGACATCGAACATTCGTCGTGTACGCGAAAAATTGGGTGTGAAAAAGGAGAAACTGAAAGAGCTCAAATCCGTCCTGATGCGCACAGAGTTTAAGATCAGCGAATATTTGATTGCCCTTTACAAATATTCTCGACGTGGGAATGCCCGCATACTGGCAAATGCCGATGCGTTGAGCGAGTTGCAGCGAAACATCAAATACATCGGCATCGTTACAAAAAAAGATCGCCTGCAATTGCGTGCGCTAACGGAACGAGCTGCCGGTCATCGTGATGAAATTGTGAAAGCAGAGGCGTCAACCGGAGTGACGGAACGCGCGGTGAAAAAGAAATCCTCACGCCTGGCTTTTCTTAAGACATCCCTTGAAGAAAAGGTCCTTTTGTTGATGAAAATTCATGAGGAGAAAGAATTTTACGAAACCTCCGTCGAGGAACTTGAGACGGCAGTGGAAGACCTCAAGCAGGCCCTTAACCCCATTGAAAGCGAAAATCGTTATGCCATTGATCCTTCGCTTAAATTTGAGGATTGTAAGGGAAAGCTGCCCCTGCCGATTCGGGGAAAGATTGTAAAGAATCGGAAAATCGGGACTGTTTTTTCAAGCGCCAAAGGGGTTGTTATCCAAGGGGATGCTGATTCGGCAGTACGGGCTGTTTATAGGGGAGAAGTCGTTTATTCAGGACGTCTGAAGGGTTATGGTGAGGTCGTTATTTTGAGCCATGGTGGGCGTTTTTTTACCGTCTCGGCGCATCTCACAAAACGTGAAAAGATAGAGGGAGATCAGGTTCAGGGGGGGGAGATTCTGGGTTGGGTCGAGGAGAACGGTTCTTCCAAGGGGGCAAGTGTCTATTTCGAGGTTCGAAAGGCCGATAGAAAGTTGGATCCCCGAGCCTGGTTGAAGACCAATTAATAAATTTGTCTAATTTTTTTGTTGGCTTCGCGGTTCAATTCACTTAGTATTACAATTTGTCCCCACGGATGGCGTTTGCCGAATTGCCGGGGAAATATCTGTTTCTAAATCAGCCCATGAATTGAAACGAAGGGTTGACGGTTGTGGTCAAATTACCAAAGGAGCTTGGAATGGTTACATCAAAAAGGAAATTTTTTGCAAATATTGTTTTAATATCCGCCTTTGTTTTAGGCCTCCTCTTCCTTAATGGGGATGGCGAAAAGGTAGAAGCCGATACAAAGGACGTGTATAAGAATATAGAGATTCTAACTGAAGTCCTCAGACAGGTGGAAAAGAATTACGTTGAGCCCCAGAAAGCAAAGGACCTTATATATGGGGCGATTAAGGGGATGGTAAGAAGCCTTGATCCCCACTCTTCCTTCATGACCAAAAAAGAATTTCGCGAATTGATGTCGGAAACCAAGGGAAGCTTTTCAGGGATTGGCATCGAAATTACGGTTAAAGACAAGGTGTTGACGGTTGTGTCCCCCATCGAGGGGACACCCGCTTATCTCGCCGGCATGAAGGCAGGCGATAAGATCATCAAGGTGGAAGGGGAATCCACCCTGGATATGAGCTTGATGGAGGCGGTTAAGAAAATAAGAGGGCCGGAGGGAACAAAGGTCAATTTGACGGTGTTTCGTGAGGGTGAGAAAAAACCACTGGAGTTTGCTATTACCAGAGGGGTGATACCGCTTAAAAGTGTGAGGTATTTTTTGCTGACCCCTGACATCGGCTATGTGCGGGTTTCCAATTTTCAGGGTAATACCGCTGAAGACCTGTCAAAAGCCCTTGAAGAGCTGGAAAAGGATGGAAAGTTGAAGGGGCTGGTCCTGGACATGCGCAACAATCCGGGCGGTTTGCTTTCCCAGGCCATAGATGTCTCTGAGATGTTTCTTGATGCGGGGATTATTGTGAGTACAAAAGGGAGGACCGGGTCCCATGACATCGAAGCCAGAGCACATAAGAACAGCCATCCCAGGGCTTATCCGATGATTGTACTGGTAAATGGCGGAAGCGCCAGTGCCGCGGAAATTGTGGCAGGTGCACTTCAAGACAATAAAAGGGCCATGATATTGGGGTCGAGAACCTTTGGGAAAGGCTCTGTCCAGACCATCCTGCCGCTTTCAGATGGCTCGGGTCTTCGTTTGACAACGGCCCGGTATTACACGCCAAGTGGAAAATCAATTCAATCCAGTGGTATTACGCCCGATATCGAGATCAAATTTATTGCACCGGAAAAAGATGCGAAGAAGAAGACACCGCGATTCATAAGGGAGGAAGACCTCAAAGGCCATATGATTGGTGAAAGCATTACCGAGGAAAAAAAGAGCGAAAAAAAGTCTGAAACAGATAAAGAAAAGAAAGCCAGAGAACTTCTCGAAAAAGATAACCAGGTGCGCCAGGCCCTTGAGCTCCTGAAAGGCTGGGCGGTCTTTTCAAAGATAAATAAGAATCCTTAAAAAAGCTGTTGACATATCCTGAGGTGAAGTATATAAACACCGTTTCTTTGGTGTGCGGAAAAGGGTTAAACGCTTCGACAATAAAGCTTGACATTCTTAACTGAACGCCTTAGAATAGATGACTTGTTAATAATTGGCTTGTTCTTTGAAAACTAAATAGTGACGTAGCGTAGGTCT
>CAZPQA010000133.1:4764-7541 GCA_964588535.1 uncultured Desulfobacteraceae bacterium | reverse complement strand
TTCCTGTAAGATGAAGCGTTGGAGCTTTCCGCCGGACGTTTTGGGAAGTTTTGATACGAACTCTATCCAGCGGGGATATTTGTAAAGGGAAATTTTCTCCTTTACGAATCCTTTGATTTCTTCTTTCAAGGCATTGCCTGCCGATTGAGAGGGTTCCAGAACCACAAAGGCGTACGGTTTGATCAACGCATCTTCGTCCTGGTTACCGACCACAGCGCTTTCCAGAACTGCGGGATGTGCATTGATGGCCCCCTCAACCTCCATGGGGGACAACCATTTACCCCCCACCCGAAGCATGTCATCACTTCGGCCCTTGAAATAATAGTACCCCCCTTCATCCACCCGGTACCGGTCTCCGGTCACAAACCACTCACCCAGCATGTTTTTCTTGGTCTCTTCACGCAGGTTCCGGTAAGCGGATGCAATGGAACCCCCTTTCACCAGCAGATGCCCGGTTTCACCTTTCTTTACCGGGTTACCGTCTTCGTCCACAAGACGTGTTTCATACCCGGGCACCACCTTGCCCGTACTGCCGGGCAAAACGTCTTTAAACCGATTGGACAGGAAAATATGGCAGATTTCCGTGGAGCCGGTCCCGTCCAGTACTTCCACGTCGAATTCGTCTCTGAACCGGTGGTAAACATCAGGTGAAAGGATCTCGGCCGATGAAATGCAGGCTCTCAACCCTTTAACAGGGGGAAGTTCCTTTCCTTCTTCCCGGCTTTTTTTCCGGTAATCAACCAGCGCCCCCAGGAGGGTGGGCACGGTAAAAAAAAGGGTCGGTTTGTACCTGATCAGGTCCGCATAAACCAGGTCAGGCGTGGGCCGGTGATTGGCCAGAACGGTTGTCCCTCCCACATAAAAGGGGTGATAGACGCTGTTCCCCAGGCCATAGGCGAAAAAAAGAAAAGACCCCATCACCCGATCATCCGGGCTCATGTTCAAAATTCCTTTGGCATAAACCTCGGCGCAGAACATCATGTGGCTATGATGATGGACAGCCCCCATGAGACGCTCCGGATTCCTGCCGCTGTATAGCCAGAAGGCCGCGTCATCGGGAGTGGTATTTGCGGGGTCCAATTCTGTAGGCGCGTCGTCTGTGAGCGCTTCAAACCGGAGATGGTCATGGTCTTCACCGCCTGTCACCACCACATGCTGACAGAAAAAAGCCTGGTCCAGTATCTTTTCGATCTCCGGTAGAAAAACCGAATCAACAATCAACACCTTGGCCCGGCTGTCATTGAGCACATGGAGAAAGTCCTGGGATTTCATGAGGACATTGGTGGGAATGGGTACGGCCCCCAGTTTGATGGCGCCCAGGAACGAAAATACCATTCGAGGAGAATCCCCCATCAGCAGCATTACCCGGGTTTCCATCTCAACACCCAGGGCTTTGAGCATGTGCCCTGCCCGGTTCACCTGCCGCCGCAACTGATCATAGGTATGGATTTCATCCTCAAAAAGGATGGCCGGCCGATCCCCCCTGCCCTCCGCCACATGTCGGTCCACCAGGTGGTGGGCTGCGTTGAAATCAGTCGGCAGATTCAAGTTCAGCATGTTTTTACCTTCATTCATATCCTGAAACGGCCCGCCCACATGGACGGTTGTGGACGGACCATTTTAAAAAGCCTTCCACAGCTTATTTGCCAAAATAGGTCTTGTCCCTTGGCAGATCGATCCAACTGGTAATGGCCTCAATTTTGTCGTTTTTCACCTCATAGATCTTGGCAGCCATACTTGCCCGGTGATCGGTCTTGGTAAACGTCAAGGGCGGCGCCAAACCACCGGTATCGAACCCCTTAAACTGCTCAAAGGCTTCCCGAATGCCCACAGGCGTTAATTTACCGGCCTTATCGGCCATGCGAAGCGCATGGGTCACAGCCAGGATGTTGACCCAGCCTTCCACGTACACGTTGGTGCCCATCTCTCCCTTATGCCATTTCTCATGGGACTCAACCACTTTTTTCATGCCCGGAACCTGCGCGCCATAGGGGGCGATGGGATGGACCCCGTAAGTACCGTTGGCGGCGCCACCGCTCAATTTGATGAGGGTTTCTTCAAAATTTCGAATATTGGAGATGAACTTGGTTTTGATTCCCAAGGCCTTGGCATTTTTGAGGATTACAGCGCCGTTCATGGCCGTGGATGTGATATAGGCATAGTCCGGGTTGTATCGTTTCATGTTCATCAACTGGGGCGTAGCGTCTTTGGTGGGCCAGTTGATAATCTGGTCCGGGCCCACATCCACACCGATTTTCTTGGCATAGTCTTTACACACATTGAGAATATCCCGGCCGTATTTGTTGTCCGGATAAAGGAAGCACAGTTTCGGGTTTCGGCTGGTGTCTTTCCACGAATCCCGAATCCATCTGATGGCAATCCGACCCATGGTGCCGTAAGAAGGGGACACAAAAAAGCTGAACGGTGTTTTGGCCGGGTTTTGAAACTTGGATGTAAAAGAGGCGGCAATGGTCACCACGCCGTCTTTCACGATCTTCTTAATAAGGGTCATAGTGGTACCCGTGGACTGGATATAGAGGCCCAGCACATTTTCGGAATCCACCAGACGGTTGTAGCCCGCTACCCCCCGGGGAACCTTGTACCCGTCGTCAATGACAATCAGCTCCAGTTTCTTTCCGTTGATGCCGCCATTTTCATTGACCCACCGCGCCGCATCCAACTGACCCTTGACCTGGTTCTTTCCCCAGTCAGAGGTGGGGCCGGAAAGGTCGATCAACACCCCCCATTTGATTTTGTCGGCGGAGACGGCGTTCGTT
>CAZPQA010000133.1:0-4664 GCA_964588535.1 uncultured Desulfobacteraceae bacterium | reverse complement strand
GCTGCCGAAAACGATCTCACGAATGGACACAAACCAGGTCACATGATCCGGAAAAGCCGTATTCAGGGAGGTCGTCGCCACTTCGAGTAACCTTTCCAGAATGAACCAGAACCCGACCCCGTATATGCCCCCCAGGATATGCCCCAGGCCACCGATAATGCACATGGCCAGGTAATCGATAGACTGGTGGATGGTAAATGACTCATGGGTAATCACTTGCAGGTACTGGGCCATCAAGGCGCCGGCAATACCCGCAAAAAAGGAGGAGACCGCAAAACTCATGAGCCGATACTTGAACACATGCACCCCGATGACTTCGGCAGCCAGGTATCGGTCCCGAATGGCCACAAACGCCCTTCCCGAACGGGCCCGAACGATGTTCTTGACGGCAAAGGTGGCGGCCACGGCCAGAATAAACGTCAGATAGTATAGATTGATATGATCATCAAACTGGATGGGTCCGATGGTCCCGGGATCCACAAACAGGCCTTCCACGCCCCCGGTCAGGCTGTCCCAGCGACGAATGACAAATTCGATAATGAACTGGGCCGCGATGGTGGCGATGGCCAGATAAAGCCCCCTCAATCTCAAAGATGGAATGCCGAATATCATTCCCACCAGGGCCGCCATAACGCCGGACAGGGGAAGCGCCACAATAAAAGGAACACCCGCCTGCCCGATGAGAATAGTGCAGGTGTACGCCCCCACCCCCATGAAAGCAGCGTGCCCCAGGGAGATCTGCCCGGTAAACCCGGTCAAAACATTGAGCCCGTGACACGCGATAATGGCAATGCCCGCCTCCGTCAGAATGGACACCATGTACTTGGAAGCCACCAGGGGAAAGAGGGCGCAGGCGATCAGGAACGCGATCAACCAGGCTTTCACAAACCAGGTCTGGAAAATCCGTTCATCGCTTCGATAATTTTCATGAAACAGTCCGGCCGGCACTATTTATACCCTTTCGATTTCTTCAATGCCAAACAGGCCATAGGGCTTGATCATCAAAACCAGAACCAATACAATAAAAGGAAATACCTCGTTGATGGCAGGGATGTAGGGATCCAGATAGCCCGCTGAAAGAAATTCCAGAACCCCCACGATGAGCCCGCCGATAATGGCCCCCAGGATACTGTCCAGCCCCCCCAGAATCACCGCCGGGAGAACCTTGAGGCCGATATAGCTTAAATCTACACCCACGCCCGCAATATTTCCCACCAGGATGCCGCCGATGGAGGAAACCACCGCCGCAATGCACCAGCTCATGGCAAAAACCCGCTTGACGGAAATACCCATGCTCTGGGCTGCGGTTTGATGATCCGCTACCGCCCTCATGAAAACACCGGTGCGGGCATATTTAAAAAAGATGGCAAAAAAGATGAGCAATGCAAATGAGATTCCCATGCTGTAAAGGTAGAGGTAGGTGAGCTTTACCCCCCAGAAATCGATGGGTTGATCCGGGAAAATATTGAACTGCCGGATGTCGTTCCCCCATATCATGATCACAAGTCCCCGCATGATGTAGGTGAGGCCCAGTGTCACCATAATGACCGAAATAATGGGTTCACCAATGAGAGGTCTGAGCACCAGACGTTCCACAGCCAGACCGAGAATAACGGAGAAAACCATAGTGAGCAGGAAAGACGCCACAAAATCCAGCCCAAAATCCAGCGTAAGGGAAAGGCAGAAATAGGCCCCCACCATCAGGAACTCTCCCTGGGCCAGGTTCAGAATGGAGGTAGCCTTGTAGATCAGAACAAATCCCAAAGCCACTAGCGCATAGATGGAACCCATGGAAAGCCCGCTCATGAGAAACTGCATGAAAAACTGAAATTCATTCATACTATGACCTCCCCCCAAGTCGTCGCCAGAACCCCCGTTTTTCCAATCCGGTCTTCTCCGTTTCTTGGAGATTCATAACGCGAATCCTCAGATTGGTTCTGAGCGTAGCCGTTTTTCCGTCCTGATAGCGGATCACCGCTTCAATGGGGATTTCCTCTACATCCCCATAGAGGGCAGCAATCTCCTTTGAATACTTCTCGTTGATAAATGCACGTCGAATCTTTTTGGTGCGGGTGAGTTCTTCATCATCCGCATCCAGTTCCTTGTAAAGGAGCAGGAATTTTTGAACTCTGGCTTTTTCAGGCAATGTACGGTTGACCCGCACGACTTCCTGTTCAATGAGGTCGTACACCTCAGCATTGGATGCCAGATCCGAATAGGTGGTATAACTGATCCGATGGTCTTCGGCCCATTTTCCCACATGCTTATAATCGATGCAGATCATGGTGGTCACATAGTCCTGTTCGTGCCCCAGAACCACCGTCTCCACGATATAGGGGCAGAATTTAAGCTTGTTTTCAATGAACATGGGGGAGAACCGGGCCCCGTTTCGAAGAAGCATCAGGTCTTTAATGCGATCGATGATCACCAGGTGACCGTCCGGGGTAAAGTAACCGGCATCCCCTGAATGGAGCCATCCGTCGATGATGGTTTCTTTGGTTGCTTCTTCGTTCTTGAGGTATCCCTGAAACAGGCCGGGGCCCCGGGAGATCACCTGGCCCACGCCCTCGCCATCCGGCTCAAAAATGGTAATCTCCGCAGCAGAGAGTGGAATGCCCACCGAATCAAAGTTGATGTCCCCATCCCGGTGAATGGTGGAGTATCCCGCCACTTCGGTCTGACCGTAGATCTGCTTCAGGTTTACCCCAAGCGCATGAAAAAATCTGAACACGTCGGGCCCAAGCGCCGCCCCACCGGTCATGGCCGAGCGTACCTTGCTGAATCCCAGACGATCTCTCAGGGCCCGAAACATGGCCGTGTAGGCCAGCCAATAGAGGATCTTCCATCCCAAAGACGGTTTTTTCTTGTCAAATTTGAAATCGGCCCAGCGATACCCGATGGGGAGACACAGGTCGTAAACAATGCGTTTTAAAAAGGAGGCGTCCAGGTGTTTTACCATCACCTCACGGGAGATCCCTTCCCACATACGGGGAGAGGCTACAACTACACTTGGAGCGATCTCATAAAGGTCGCTCATGGCCGTTTCCGGTTCTTCCGGAAAGCTTACGGTGTAGGCCGAATAAAGGGAGGAAAAAACGCTCATGGTCTGTTCCACAATCCATGGAAGCGGAATAAAAGAGAGGAATTGATCATCGGGAGATTTAGGATCCACCTGGTTCAGAGCGGCCACCATGCTCAGGATATTGCCGTGGGTAAGCAACGTTCCCTTGGGATTTCCGGTCGTCCCGGACGTATAGCAGATGGTGGCCAAATCCGTTTCTTTTACTGCCGAAAGATTCTTCCCAAACCGCTCCGGATCCTTTTCGTGGATTTCCCGTCCCCGCTTCTCCACCTCATAGTAATCGATCAGGATATCCTCTTCGTAATCCCAGAGCCCTTTGGGATCCGTATAGATGATTTTCTGAACCCGGGGCAACTTGTCCCGCAAATCCAGTATCTTGTCCACCTGCTCCTGATCTTCAGCCACCAGCATGGCGGCTTCGGAATGATCGATGATATAGGCCACTTCCGATAAAATCGAATCCTGGAAAATGCCGAAGGGCACCGCACCCGCCGCCTGGGCAGCCAGTTCCGCATAGATCCACTCCGGTCGGTTGTTGCCGATAATCCCCAGCGCATCCCCAGGTTTCAGTCCCATTGAAACGAGCCCCAGAGAAAAATCCCGCACATGCTCAAAGTACTGCTGCCAGGTCACCGCCTGCCAGATGCCGTACTCCTTTTCGCGAAGGGCCACACGGTTGTGGCCGAACTTCCGGGCATTTCTTTCCAGCAATGCCGGCAGGCTGTTCGGGATGGCCTTGGAATCAGGTTCTCTTGAATTCATATGCGCTCGAATCAAAGCCGGGAATAGGTTTTCTCATCTTCCCCCAGGTAAGCACGAACCACCTGGGGATCCTTTTGAATTTCTTCGGGGACGCCTTCGGCGATTTTTCTGCCGAACTCCAGCACGCAGACATGGTCTGAGATATCCATGACCACGCCCATGTCATGTTCCACCAGAACGATACTCACCCCCCACATGTTGTTCACATTGAGGATGAAGCGGGCCATGTCTTCCGTCTCCTCAAGATTCATGCCCGCCATGGGCTCGTCCAGGAGCAGTACCTCAGGGCGCATGGCCAGGGCCCTGGCCAGTTCTACACGCTTCTGAAAACCGTAGGGCAGCGTGCCCACCACCTGCTTGCGGATGGCCTCAATCTCCAGAAGGTCGATAATGGTTTCCTCGATCTCTTTTCTGAGCTTCAACTCTTCCCGAATGGTCCGTCCATAATAAAGGATATCTGAAAAGATGCCCGATTTAAGGAATGTATGCCGCCCCAGCTTGATATTATCCAGGACCGTCATCCCTTTGAACAACTCAATATTCTGAAAGGTTCGAGCGATGCCCAGTCCGGCGATGGCATGGGTGGGAAGGCTGGTGATATCCTTATCTTTATAGAAAATGCGACCTTCCTGGGGGGTATAAAAACGGCTGATGCAGTTTAAAATGCAGGTTTTTCCGGCACCGTTGGGGCCGATGATGGCCAGCAGCTCACCTTTCAATAGGCGTGTGCTGACGCCATTGAGGGCCCTGATGCCCCCGAATGAGAGGCTCAGGTTTTCGATCTTTACGACTATCTCGCGACTCAATCTGACTCCATTTC
>CAZPQA010000132.1:0-7543 GCA_964588535.1 uncultured Desulfobacteraceae bacterium | reverse complement strand
AAAGGATTATGATTTTGCACCGGATTTTTCCCAGATCAGCTACCGGTTAAAAAAGACCATTATGCTGCAGGTGGTGCACTTTCTTGTGAAACGTTTTTGCCAGGGTGCTTCCCCCGTCACCTCAGCCCAGATGGTCGATGCACTCAGAGTTCCAAAGTCCCTGTTGCAACAGATTCTCGCGGAGACGAAGGCTGCTGGAATTGTTTCAGAAATCTGCTCAAAAGGAGAGGACACACGGGCTTATCAGCCGGCCCAGGATGTGGACCTGTTCACCGTAAAATATGTCATCGATAAGGTGGAACGGCAGGGAATAAGCCATGTTTCAATGCTTTCAGGTCCCGATTTTGAAAAAATCGAGGAGAGGCTGAATGGCTTGGATAGTTTCGCGCAAAAGGCTTCGGAAAACGTATTGTTAAAAGAGATCTGATTTATTCATTCGGTGAGGAATAGTAAATGGATAAGAAAATGATTCTTGTGGTGGACGATGATGCCGCTACCATCGATATCCTCAAAGAGACCCTCCGGTCATTCGGCTGCAAATGCCGAACAGCAAATAACGGCTTCGAGGCCCTTGAATTGATCAGGAAAGAGACATTTGCCGCCGCCATTTGTGATATCCGCATGCCGGGAATGGACGGTCTCGAGGTTATGGCGGAGGCCCGCAAAATAGCCCCCGACCTACCCTTTATTGTGATTACCGGTTTTGCTCAGGAATATGTCTACGATCAGGTTATCGAAGCCGGGGCTGCCGATTATATCCAGAAACCTGTAAAGCTTAGCGAACTCAGAATCAAGCTGGACCGGGTTCTGGATGAACGTTTATTGCTGCAGAAGAATACGGTATTGCTCAAAAAAGCGAATTCGCTCAATGACCGGTTGACCAACCTTCTCAATATGGCAAGAGAGTTCAGTGAGGAACTGGATTTTGAAAACCTGTTTCCTCTGATTATCAGAAAAGTGACCGAGGCCATGGGGGCTGAACGAACCAGCCTTTATCTGATTGATTGGGAGCAGGGAGAAATCTGGACCAAGGTCGCCGAACAGTTCAGGGAGATTCGCCTCCCCATCGGCCAGGGAATCAGCGGTCGGGTGGCTGAGACCGGTGAGACCATTAATGTGGCTGACGCCTGGAATCTACCCTATTTTGACAGGAGTTTTGATCAGGACTCTAAATTTCGAACACGGGCCGTGCTCTGCTTGCCCATATCAAACCGTCAGGGGGAGCGTATCGCGGTCATTCAGGTTATGAATAAGATCGGTGGGTTGCGGTTTGGCAAAGACGATTTCCAGGTGTTGAAGGCGCTTTCCGGATTTATTGCCATAGCTCTCGAAAATTCATTCCTTATCGAGGAACTGGAGGCGTCTTTTGAGGGGGCCATACGGAGCCTTTCGGCAACCGTTGACGCCAGGCACCCTCTGACAGCGGGTCACTCACAGCGCGTGACGGGATACGCGCTTGCCATTGCCAGGGAGATGAGACTGGATGAAAATTCGCTGAAAGAGATCAATTATGCGGGTTTGTTGCATGATATCGGAAAGATCGGCGTAAAGGACTCCGTACTGCTCAAAAGCGGCCCTTTTACCCCGGAGGAACGGAGCGCCATGAACGAGCATACGACAAAAACGCTGGCAATTCTGGAGAAATTTCATTTTTCCAAAAAATTGAGAGATGTCCCCATTCTGGCGACCTATCACCACGAAAAAGTAAACGGGCAGGGCTACCCGTTCGGCTTGACCGGAGACGAACTGCCGCTGGCATCAAAGATATTGGCTGTGGCGGATGTTTTTGATGCACTGACATCACGCAGGGATTACCCCAAGTATGTTGAAAATGAGACCTTTGGGTTTGAACCGATGCCCTTCCAGAAGGTGATCGGTATTCTGAAAGCGGATCGGGGAAGTCATTTTGACCCGGAGGTGGTAGACGTTTTTTTCAGATGTATGCCCGAAGCGCTACGCGCTCATGGTGGAAAGCATCTTCCCCCGGAGTACGTTGATGGGGCCATTGCTCTGCTTGAAGCTGAAAATTGAAGACGTTTCTTGCGTGCTTATCTGCGGGGACCCTAACATCAGGTCAAGATGTTTGAAACAAAAAGGAAATGAAGAGGGCATGCGGCAGGCTGAAAAGACCGCCAGAAAATTGGAAACTTTGATTTTTGAAGTGGCGGTGCTTCAGGAAGATTGCGTCGAAAAGGTGTGTGCTAATTGCAAATCCCCATGTTGCGAGCGGGTTGGCTATCTTTTTGGAGAAAAGGACATCCTTTTTTTAAAATTATCGGGCAGAAAACAAGTATGGCGAAAAAGCGGTGTCCGTAAAAAGGGTTGCGGATTACTGGGACCGTTGGGTTGTACGCTGGGGCCGGGGTCAAGACCTTTTATATGCCATCACTATATTTGCCAAGATCTGGAAGCGGAGATGCGAAGTTCAAAGTCAGGACTTCTTCCGCTGCTGCACGAAAAATTTGGAACCATTCACATGTTGCGGAGTCGAATGTGGGCGGAGTATCTTGATGATAAGTTAAGGAGGTAGAACGGATGGCGAAGAATACGTCATTAGAACAGAAATTTCAGCAGGCCACGGGCGTTGTCTGTAAACAGGGACTATTCCCTTTTCCGGTCAACGACACCAGCATTTCAATCATCAAGCATGTGGTTGGCGACAATGAAGATGAACTTGATCTGGTTTGCGCATTTAAATCCAAACCGTCTCAGACCATGGAGGAATTGACAGTATCAAGCGGTTTTTCCAGTGAAGACATCAGGCGTATCACCGATACGCTGGCTCAAAAGGGGCTGGTTTTCAATCAACCCAGTGGTTCAGGTATAATGGTCTATCGCTTGCTTCCCCTGATGAATGTGGGTTTGATGGAATATAAATTCATGGGTGAACTGACAGGGAATGAGGCGGAAAAAAAGCTCGCATTGCTGTTTGAAAAACTCATGATGGAAGTTCGGGACAATATCCAGCGCAACTATGACCAGTTGCTTCTAACGTTCAAAATGGCGCCGGCCGTTGACCGGACAGTGGCATCAACAGATGGGGAAGATGGCAGAACCATCCGGGTTGTTCGCGTGGATAAAGTTGTGGAGACGCCCGAGGAGTTTATTCTGCCGAGCCAAAGCGTGGAAGAGATCATTGGAAAATTTGATGATATTGCTGTCGGACACTGTTTCTGCCGGCAGCGGCGGAAGGTCCTGGGGGATGGCTGCGCCACCAAAGCACCCACGTTGAATTGTTTTACGTTTGGAAAATCGGCGCGTCATACGACGGCTCAGGGGTTCGCCAGGAAAGTGACAAAGGAAGAAGCCCTCAAAATTATGAAAGAAGCTGAGGCGGCGGGGTTGGTGCACAAAGCCTACCATCCCGCCTCCAACGAATCCAGACCTGAGACGAGCATCTGCAACTGCTGCAAGGATTGTTGCGATGCCATCCGCATGTGGCGCGAAGGCGCTTTACCCCTGATCAATTCCACTTACTATGTGTCTGAAATTGACACTGATCTGTGCACAGGCTGTGGAACGTGTGTGGATGTCTGTCCTACGGATGCCATTTCGCTGAATGCTGAGAACCTGGCCCAAAGGGATGCGAATATTTGCCTGGGTTGCGGAGTTTGTGCACGATTCTGCCTCGATGAAGCGATTTCATTGAAAGAAGGGCTGCGAAAAGTATTTATCCCGCCCCCGAGGTTTCGTGAGACCCGGACGCCCGGCAATGAGGTCTAACATATTGGGTCTACACAAGTGATTGGAAAGTGAGGACTATTTCCCCATGAAATCAAACGGATGTTTCATGGTTAAGTTAGCATTGAGGGCTAGGTCAAACCTGCTTATTTTTCCAGTTCTTCCTTGACTGCAAGGCCAATCTTTTCCAACAAGAACGGTTTTTTAATATACGCTCCCGCACCCAGACTCAGAACTTCTTTTACACGGTCTGTTTCAGAAAATCCGCTCGCAATTATCGCCTTCTGCCCGGGATGTGTTTCGAGAATTTTCCTGTAGGTGTCGAGGCCGTCCATCCCCGGGTCCATAATCATATCTAATATCAACAAGTCAATTTTGTTGGTCGTCAGATATTCAACAGCCTCTTCCCCACTTGAAACCGATACAACCGAATAACCCATCTCTATTAACATACCGGATGCTATTTGCCTTTGCTCTTCCACATCATCCACGATCAAAATGGATTCCCCTTTACCGCTATAAGACTCAATGGCGAGATGGGATTCATTTTCAGGCAATCTTTCACGGGTCACCGGGAAATAAAGGGTAAATGTCGTTCCTTTGCCTTCAGTGCTTTGGACATCGATATATCCGTTATGATCCTTTACCGTTCCCCATACCACAGCCATGCCCAGGCCCGTTCCGCTTTTTCCCATCTTTTTCTTGGTATAAAACGGTTCAAATATCTTGTCTATATCATCCGGGGAAATACCCGTCCCGGTATCCGAGATAGTGAGAACCACGTAATCGCCTTCCTTTACATGGTCATAATCTCTTATGGGTCTATCAATGTATCGGTTCTCGGTGGATATACTCAGCGCCCCTCCTTCGGGTATGGCCTCGGCAGCGTTGGAAACCAGGTTCATGACGGTCTTAGAGAGGTGCGTGGATGATCCCAATATGTTGAGCGTGTCTGTTGCAAGATGGGTCTTTATATGAACTCCCGGATGGTACGATTGAAGTTTTTTGTGCTCGGGGCTTTTCAGGTATTCGGAGATAACCTCGTTCGGACTAACCACTTCAGTGACAACAACGCCTCTCCTCGCCAATGTTAATAGATCCTGAACAACCGCTGCTGCCTTTTCTCCTGACTTTTGTATGGTTAGGATTGATTTTCTTAAAGGACTGTCTTCAGGGAGTTGTAACAGTAACAGTTCAGGATAACTAACAAGACCCCCAAGGATATTGTTGAGATCGTGTGCCACCCCTCCTGCTAAAGTGCCAACTGCTTCCATTTTACTGGCCTGTTGGAGGTGGGTTTCAAGTTTCTTTTGCTCAGTGAGGTCTTGTAAATTGATGATGCTGGCTACCACGTTTCCTTCCTGATCCCGATGACAAGAACCACTTATCCCGATATCAAGAATATCCCCCTCCTTGGTGTACCGGCGGGTTTCAAGTCCAGAGAAGCTTTCTCCTGATACCGTTACCTTGTTGATCATCATCCTGGTTTCCGACCAATTTTCCTCGGGCACAAAACCATCTATTTTCTTTCCTAACTGCTCTTCCAATGACCAGCCAAAAACACGTGTAAAGGCAGGATTAAGATAGGTTACTCTACCTTCCATATCATAGACAACCACAGGCTCAGGATTTGATTCCAGAACCGTTCGGTATTTTTCCTCACTCTCCGTCAGCTTTTCCTCTGCCCGCTTGCGATATTCAATTTCTTCCTTAAGGTCTTTTGTTCGTATCGATACCTGTCTCTTCAGAGATATGGACCAAAAGAATAAAACTGCTCCAAGCAATATAAAAGCGAGGATAAACCAGAAAAAATACTTCAATACATCAGTAAAAGATATCTCTGAAGATTCATAGATCCCAAACCATTTTTCAAATATTTCTTTTCGCTGATCGGTTTCTTTTAAAATGCTCAAACCTTGGTTTAGTCGTTCTAAGAGTTCCTGATTCCCTTCATTTACAGCAATGCTGAATGGCCTTTTGTATTCTTCAATAACAAGTGGTGACAATGCCAGGTTAGTAAGATTGAGCTTTTTAATGAAAATCAGCCCCACTAATTTTGGCATCAATGCTGCGTCTCCCTTCCCTGCTGCCAGCATCCTGAGGGAGTCCTGTAAATCGTCTGTGAATATCAATTGATCATCTTTTATATAATCCAGGGAAAGTAGATAATCATGGGCCTGGTCATTCTTCATGACAATGATTTTCTTTTGCCGGAGATCATTTAATGACCCTACCTCAGGTGAGCCCTTCCTGGTAAAAAAGGCGTCATAAGCGATTGTATGTGGTGCTGAAAAATCAAACTCTTTATCTCTTTCTTTGGAATAAGCCATCATAGGGAGAAAGTCTATCTCTCCCGTTTCCAGTGCATTTCTTGCCTTTTCCCAGGAACCAACATTTATCCAGATTTTAATACCCATTACTTTAGCAACCGCTCTCATCAGGTCAACACTGAACCCGTCTGGTTCCCCGCTTTCATTTACAAAGGTATATGGGTAATAGTTATCAACTATGATAGTTCGAATGGACGGTTTCTTCTGAATACTGGATTCAGGAGGGCTCATCCCAAACCAGCGCAGATAAATGGTATTTATGGTTTCTTGAGGCATAGACGCAAGACTTCTATTAATGATTGATATTAATTCCGGCCAGTCCTTGCGAATCGAAAAGACTAAGTCCAGCGGCTTTTCGGAGGCAACATAGCCAATTTTTATTAACTGCAAGAAACGCCTGTGGGTTGTTTTATAGGTTGATGTACCAGTAATGTTCGCATCCGCCTTTCCTTCCACGACCATTTTGGCAGCTTCAATATCAGAATCCGCTTCCACAATCTTAATTTCCGGGTAGGGCTTTAAAAGCGCTTCATAGGACTCGTTGCCTTTCTGAATCGCAACGGTTTTCCCTGACAGATCATCTAAGCTCTTGATCTCAAGAGAACTGTCAAAGGGAATAATGACAATCATGAATTCTGAAACATAGACATCCGAAAAGTTGAAATAAGGCTCTCTGGTTTTCAGGGGGGCAGAAGTCACCAGACCGTCAATTTCACGGTTTTTAGCTTTTTCCACCATGTCTGCCCATCGGCCTGTAACCAGTTGGATATTCGATCCGGTTGATTCGTTGATGTATCGAATAAAATCAACATCAACTCCTCGTAATATACCGTCTGTCCCCCTGGATACAAAAGGTTCCCATGTTTCGTCAGTACCGAGCCGTATAACTGGATGGGATTGAAGAAAGGCTTTTTCTCCCTCAGTAAGTTCTATTTGATTATGTTGAATTTTATCAGAGTTTTGGTATTGATTCGATGATGGTTCTTGAGGTTGATCTGAAAATGCCGGAGCAGCAAAAAGACAAACGAAAATGATAATAATTAACCGATGGATGGAACCTTTCCAACAGAACATTTTCCCTCCAACCAATATAATTTAATTATTCACTGATTATGTATACCATAGGCAATCATTGAATGAATGATATTACTTGTGCTCCCTGGAGAGCAAGTAATTTTTTGGCAGGAGCTGGAAAATTAGGGGTCTTCTTCAATCAAAATTGACCCCTGAGCCGGTAAGCATGAAAACACGCCACGTTGGAAAAATTGATCAAAGTGCGTTCATGCCCTTGAAACCGAAGACGAAAAGTGTGTGGAGGGATTTTTTGACCCTTGACACCAATCCTTTTACTCGCCTACAATGTTTTCTACCTTGAATTTGACTATCGCAGAATCTTTTGTTTGACCAAGGAATAGCGTTTCAGCGCGTATTTTCGAGTTGGCAAGGAAACCTGTAACCCAAGCCTGGTCCCATCAACGAAATGGAGTCAGATTGAGTCGCGAGATAGTCGTAAAGATCGAAAACCTGAGCCT
>CAZPQA010000131.1:0-7578 GCA_964588535.1 uncultured Desulfobacteraceae bacterium | reverse complement strand
ATTGCCGGGAACAAGCGCCAGGGAGCGTTTGTAGGCCGCAATGGCCTTATCAACCCGGTTGGTGTCAAAATAGAGGTTTCCCAGTTGAACCCAGGCCGCCGTATTGTCGGGATGAAGGGCGGTTTCTTTCTCCAGCTCCGAAATCCCGGACGATTGCGCATTTGAAACCTGTGAATGACCCGGGGGCGGGGCATCTTTAACGGGCACAGATTTGTAGGCACTGTAGAAAACCCCGCCCAGAAAACCCACCGCCAGGGCCACAAAAGCCACCACCATCATGGTTTCCTTTTTTACATATCCGTCTTTTTCTTTTTTAGACATACCGTTCCTTCGCAACAACAGGTTGAATCGGTCTTGAACCTATTGTACAGATTCTTCGTCAAAAAAACCAGTGCCAGTCCCACAAGGGCGACCACAACAATGATCTCCATCATCCTTTTTTCTCTCCTTTCATCCAGGAATTCAATCAATGACAACAGGATCGGACGTCTCCTTCATGTTTTTTCAGACGCGCCACATAGCGCGCCCACCAGGACTTCTTCTTCTGAGGGGTTTCGGGTTTCAAGGTTTGGTCCTCATGGGAAGTCATGGGACTTGCTTGATCCGGTTTTACACACATACCGCAAACCGGGGCGATGTTTCCACTTGAAGTGCTTTGTGATTTTTTCATGGCTTTGCCTCCTTTTGTGACGCTATTTCACGGGGCAGCAACCACCCGAAGCGCCCTGTTTCCGGATGGCCCGTTCAATGCCCTTATCGTAGTAGGCCACTTCTGCTCTGCCTCTGGTGTTGTTGAACCAGGCGGCAAAGGCCCGCTGCTTTTCCTCGGGAGTCTTGGCCCCGGCCATGACCTTATCATCGATGAACCGGCTGATCAAAACGCCCATTTCAAATCTTTTTCTGAAATAATCATAGTCGTATCCGGCATCGGAAACAGCCTGTTGAAGCGCCTGTTCACTTTTGCCGTTTTTCTCAATGTATGCCTTCAATTCGGATTTGAGGGTCCCATCATCGACACTGTAACCGGAGCGATTGATTTCCTGCAATAGGGCGCCCCGTTCGATGAGGTTTGACAGGATCTGCCCCTGAAGTCTTCGTTCCAGGGTTTTCCCCCGGGCGGTGGAAAACAGATCTTCCCCGTAATCCTTCCGGTATTGTTTCCGTGCCGCATTCATCTCCATATCAAAATCGGCCCGGGCGATATCGTACCCGCTCACTGAAGCGACATAGTATTTTGATTTTGAAGCCGCCAGATCCCTCTCTTTCCTGATTTCCTCGGCGGAAAAGACCTTGACAGTCTCGGCCGGGTAGCCGCTCTCGGTGATGGCCCGAGCCATTTTGGCCACATCGGCGCCACCCCCCTGGCGGTAGTAGACTTCCGTCCTGCCACCACCCAGATCCACAACGACCTCTTCTATCCCCTGAAAGCCGGCAAGGCTGCCCTTGATGGCGGAAATGCACCCGGAGCAAGACATATTGTTGACCTTGAAAACAGCCTTAGAAACCCCTGTTTCGGGATCCGAGGAATTGCCGGAGACTCTGCGCTCCACCGCCGGTTGAAACCGGGCCCTCTCTTCACTGAACTGAAGGGCAAAGGCCGCAACCGCCATGAGAACCACCAAAAGGACCATGATGAGGGCCCACATTTTCTTTGAAAATAAAAATCCTTTATCCATATTCATCTCCTTTATTCTGCCG
Source organism: uncultured Desulfobacteraceae bacterium (assembly GCA_964588535.1). GTDB lineage: Bacteria > Desulfobacterota > DSM-4660 > Desulfatiglandales > Desulfatiglandaceae > NaphS2. Next base: position 5,880 of record CAZPQA010000131.1, on the reverse strand, counting down.
GGGAGTCATCCGGGATGCCGTTTCGCAGGGTCCCAGATACCCTCTGAGCGTATGATTTCTACTGGACTGCAACATTTTCCGCCGGATACTGTTCCACGCCTGTCTGAAACCCGAAGGGGTATTCCACGACCTTCTGTAGACCCTCCTGCTCCCTGATCAGTCCATCGGAAACGCAGAGGGTCCGATGGGCCTCCCTTGAGAATTCCGCATTGTGGGTCACCATAAGAATGGTTATCCCTTCCCCGTTCAGGGCATGGAAGAGTCCGATGATCTCACGGCTTGTTCTGGTATCCAGGTTGCCGGTGGGCTCATCGGCCAGGAGGATGGTGGGGTTGTTCACCACCGCCCTGGCAATGGCCACCCGTTCCTGTTCCCCCCCCGAGATCTCACTGGGCAGGCGGTCTTCTTTCCCCGAAAGCCCCACATGCATAAGGGCATCCCTGGCCATGTCCGATTTCTCCCGGTTTTTGATCTTCGCAATGGCCAGGGGCAGCATCACGTTTTCCTTGACGGTCAGATATGGAATCAGGTGAAAACTCTGGAAAATAAACCCCAGAAACGCCATGCGGAATTTCGCCCTCTGGTCGAGGCTGAGGGAATAGATATCCATATCATCCACCACATATCGGCCCTCTGTGGGAGTATTCAGAGCCCCCATCATGGAGAGCAGGGTGGATTTTCCCGATCCCGATTCCCCGACGATGGCCACAAACTCTCCCTGCCTGACCTGGAAGCTCATGCCTTTGACGGCCATAAAAGTGGCTTCCCCTTTTCCATATTCCTTCATCAGATTTTCGACTTCAATATAACCCATGATTTCACTCCTCCTACAGGCTTCTAAGGGCTTCGTTGGGATCAAGATTTCCAGCCATGACCGCCGGATAGGCACTGGAGATGAGGCCTAAAAAAACAGCGGCCACAAACACCCCCACAGCTAGAACCGGGTCAAAGGCCAGGCTCACATCCACGCTTTCGGTGAAAAAAGGGATGCTGAGTTTCGTTGCACCCAGACCCATGAAATAGCCCACCACCCCGGCAATGGCCGAGATGACGGCGGCCTCGAACAAAACCATGCTCATCACATGGCGCCGCCTGAAACCGATGGCCATGAAGATGCCGAATTCCGAAGTGCGCTCCCGAACACTACCCATCATGGTCACCAGGACCACCAGGCCGCCCACCAGCATAACCAGCAGGGAAAGACCGTAAGCGAATTTGTTGAAGTGCCCCAGGGTCTCCATGCGGCCTTTCACCACCTGCCGGATGGCCATCACCTTGGCGTCGGGAAGAGCACCCGAGATCTGCGCAACCATTTCGTCGATGGGGCAGGCGGCGCAAAGGGCCGCCACTTCCGCCATGGAAATTCGGCCTTCCTTGCCCAGTACCTGCTGGGCCGTCTTGAGAGGGGCAAAAACAATCTGATCATCCTGGCTTCCGGTCGGTTCCAGAACCCCTGATATCTCAAGGCTTCTGCCATTGACGTCAAGGACGTCGCCCTGACCCAGGCCAAGGATACGGCTCGCCTCCGCCCCCAGAAGAACCCTGTCCTCGCCGGGGAATTGCCCCTTAATTTTCCACCAGGGTCTTAGGATGTGAGCCACCTGGAAATCCACCCCTGCCAGCAGCACATTACGGTCCGCAAGCTTGATGGAACCCAGCACCATGGGGCCCACCGCCGCAACATTGGCGGCGTTCTTGATCCCCTTGATCCTGTCCAGGTCCTTCTGAAGAATTTCACGCATCTCAAAAGAAACGCCCCCGACGGCCATACCCCCGTAAGTGAGGGAAAGATTTTCTGTTTTCGGCAGGATCATGATATTGGCGCCGTACTTTTCCAGCTTGTGGTTGATGTCCCGTGTGAGGGTATCCACCAGGCTCATGAAAGCCACAACCGCGGTTACCCCCACCAGCAACCCGATGAGAATAAAGGCGGCTTTGGCTTTGCGGCGTTTTAGATTTGCCAAAGAGATGTCAAAGAGTTTCATGATTAACCCCTCCCTCGAAAATCAAAATAGGACTGTCCCCCCAGGATGTCCGCTACCTGGATCACCAAGTTGTCGCCATCGATTTTCCGGACCAGGGGCGCAGGATTGCATCCCCCCTTCTCCACGTTTATTCTCACCGACGCAAACCGTCTTCCGCAGTTTCTGCAGACCATGTTGTCTTGTTCCTGATAGTACCCTTTGCCGCTGGGCCAGCAGACGTCACAGGCATCAAATGCCGCGCGGATCACCCCGTCGGAACTCTTCAACACAAAATATTTGACGGTGATGCCGTTGTTGGCCTGAAATTCAAAATGCTTTGCCTTTCCTTCATCGAACAGGCTGACCGGATGTGTGACCACCCGGGTCTCACTGGCTGCCTGAGTACCCTGACCCGCATTCTGGGCCGTGGAAAGGCTTTGGGAAGTCTGACCGTTTCCCTGAAACAAGAAGAGACCGGCACCGACTGCCAGCAGGGCACAGGTTGAGATAGCGACATAGGGCAAAAACCCCTTCTTCTTTTTTTGGGCCCTCAATTTTTCAGTCCCTAAGACCGCTGCTTTTTTAGTGGAACTGATTTCCTTGATGGATTTCTTTTTCTGTTTTGTCATTGCATCCTCCATGATCCGCCGCTTTTTGGGCGTTCAATTATCTGTCTTCTTTATTGCTGTTTTCTTCGTTTTGAGAGTCGTCTATCCCCCCTTCGAAAAGGGCGTGTGGCGATCTATCCCACCGCGACGCGGTCTTTTTAAAGAGCCTTTATCCCATTATTTGGACAAGGTTTAATAAGGGACGCGCACGGTTCCTGAAAACGAGGTAATGGAAAAAAATTGAGTGGTGTGCGTACCGGGTCCTGGATTAAAAGACCACAGGAATCCAGCAACCCGGCCGGTGGGTTCAACAGATAAAGGAGGTATTTTTTAGGTAGATTGGGACCGGGGCGGCCCGCGGTTGCAAGCTTCCTCCGTCCACAGCAGGGTGACGTTGATCTTCATTTAAAAGGGCAGCTGGCTGGATACAAACCACCAGCGCAGCATGAAAGGGACGATCCGTCCCCCAGGAATGTCCCTGGAAAACCAGGGTTTGAGAACCGGTCCCGGCCTTTCCCATGTGGCAGCAAGATATGGGCGCGCCTTCATCCTGACAAGGCGCCTCCTGGGAAGGCACCTCCTGGGAAGCCGCCGTCCTGCTGTCTCCCAGTGGGCCGGGCAGATGGCAGGAGGGGAGGAAGGCATCCAGGGGCGTTTTCGGGTTCAGCGGTAATTCCAGGGCTACAGGTTCATGAGCGACGAGCTGATCTTGCACAACCGGTTCCTGCTGCCCTTGACAACATTTTCCCCCACAACGTTCCACACCCTGGGCAACGCTCGCCGTTACCAGAAAAAATGCCAGCGTCCATGCCAGCCATTTGAATGTGGATTTTCGAATTTTCATGGGAGCCCTATTTGTCATTAAACTATCATTCAAAAAACCCGTCGGTTATCTTCAGGATGGACCCAGGATCCGTACCGGTTCACCGCAGCGGATTTCACCGCCCTTCAGTACACGGGCAAAAATCCCTTCCCGGGGCATGATACAGTCCCCCGCCATATAATAAATGGCGCATTTATTGTGGCATTCCTTCCCCTTCTGGGTGATCTCCACCTGAGCGGAATTTCCAAGTTCCAGGCGGGTCCCCACCGGGACCATTTCCCAGTCAATACCTTCCGTAGCGATATTTTCTGCGAAATTCCCAAATGTCACGTCCAGGCCCTTTTTCCGGGCCCCTTCGATGCTCTCAGCCGCCAGAAAGCTCACCTGGCGATGCCATGGGCCCGCATGGGCATCTCCCTCAATCCCGTGTTCCCGGATCAGGGAAACTTCCGAAACGGGGATCTTGGGTGTTCCCTTTTTTCTGCTGGTGGCAAGGGAAACGATTTTCATATTCTTCAAGGTATTCTCCCTCATAACCAGGCGACCCGCCATATTTACCCTAGAGCAAACCCGCCAGGGTCATGGAATCCAGTTTATCGTACATGGCTTTTGAAGCCGCTTCCCAAACGTCCCGGGTCACGCAGTCAGCGGACCTTTCACACTCATCGGGGCTCTCAACACAGACCGTAAGATTCGTTCCCCCTTCAAGGGTTTTCACCACCTCACCCACCGTGATGTTTTCAGGAGGCCGCGAGAGCATATGCCCCCCTTTGGGTCCCCGAACGCTCTTGATGAAATTGGCCTGTTTTAAGGGAATGATGAGTTGCTCCAGGTACTTCACGGAAATTCCTTCGCGCTCGGCGATATCCCCGATCTTTACCGGGCCTTCATCAAATCTTCTCGCCAGATCCAGAACCATTCGGGTTCCATATCGGCTTCGGGTGGAAAGTCTCATATGACAACCATTTCATAGTCTTTTTGTATAGTATAGTGGTGTGTGAAGCCGATGTCAAGGGTTGAGTGCTATTTGAAAAATTTTTTCAGTTTTTCGAGGTTGTTTCCCACCTCTGCCATGGCAAGCATCAGCAGCAGACGCGCTTTGGCCCCCATGAGGTCCCCGGCCAGAATGGCGCCTTTTTTCTCAAGCATAGCACCGCCGCCCTTCTGATAATGCCATCCCTTATTCATCATCCGCAAACTCTCCAGCAATCCGCTTAATGGACTCTTCTATTTCCAGAAATGCATCCACCACATCCGGATCAAAATGACTGCCCCGTCCTTCGCTGATAATAGCCACTGCCTTTTCATGGGTGAAGGGGGGTTTATAGACCCGTTTGCAGATGAGGGCGTCATACACATCCGCCACGGCCATGATCCGGCCTGAAAGGGGGATTTCTTCACCCTTAAGCCCCTGGGGGTATCCAGAACCATCCCATTTCTCCTGGTGGGTGCGGGCGATGTCTTTGGCATGGGTGAGAAACGAAGGCCTCACATCCAACTCAAACAATTCCTCCGCCTTCAGCAGAGCCTGATACCCCAACTCACAATGGGACTTCATGGTGTCGAATTCCTCGTCCGTGAGCTTGCCTTGCTTGCGTAAAATAGCGTCGGGAACCCCCACCTTGCCGATGTCGTGCAGCGGCGCGGACTTGTAGAGAAGGTCCACAGTCTTTTTGTTCAGAAACTCTCCGTGTTTTGGATGGTCTGCCAACTGTCGGGCCAGAACCTGCACGTAACGCTGGGTCCGCAGGATATGCCCGCCGGTCTCGTTGTCCCGGGTTTCCGCCAGGGACGCAAGGCCGTGAATGGTAATATCCTGGGTCACTGCAAGCTCTTTGGTGCGCTCAGCCACTTTGATTTCCAGGATTTCGTTCTGCATTTCCAGTTCCCGGCCGGCCAGCACCAGGGAAAGATGGGTTTTGACCCGGGCCTGGACCTCGGTGATTTCAAAGGGCTTGGTGATGTAATCCACGGCCCCCATTTGAAACCCTTTGGTCTTGTTTTCAATTTCAGCAAGCGCCGTCAGGAAAATAATGGGGATTTTGGCGTAGCGCTCATCGGCCTTTAATCTCTGACACACCTCGTATCCGTCCATCTCGGGCATCATGATGTCCAATAAAATCAGGTCCGGTGCTTCTTCCGCCACGGTTTCCATCGCCTCCCGGCCATCCATGGCCACCGACACGTCATAGCTCTCTCCCAGCGCATCCACCAGGATGTCCACATTGGCTTCCGTATCGTCCACCACCAGCACGGTGCAATCCGACAGTTCTTTCATGACGTCACCTATCCTTTCAACTTGCTTTGAAGGGCCTCCACCAGGGGCAGGGCCTCTTTGCACGGTTTCGGCTTCCGGGTTATTAGGCTCTCAATATTTTAACATCCACAGCTGTTGCCGCTTGTTTCAATCTTTTATCCAGTGTTGCCAGTGGCAGGCCTTTCCTCATGGCGAGGTCCAGATATGAAGCGTCGTAGCTCGAAAGTT
>CAZPQA010000130.1:0-7642 GCA_964588535.1 uncultured Desulfobacteraceae bacterium | reverse complement strand
ACAATCGAATAAAAGTCATCATCGTAATCCCCGTTTATAACCATTGCGCAACACTCAGGGGAGTGGTTGAAAAAGTATGCCGGCTGCATGATGCGGTCATGGTGGTGGATGACGGCAGCACGGATGGTGGATGGGGAACCATTCTCGATCTTGATGTTCACAGGGTTCGGCATTCACACAATTTCGGCAAGGGCGCAACCATTTTGACCGCGGCAAGGGAAGCGGAAAAACTGGGAATGACCCATATGGTGACCCTGGATGCGGACGGACAACACGATCCCAATGATCTGCACCTGTTCATTTCGGCCATGCACCGATCTCCCCGTGCTATTGTGGTGGGCAAGCGTAATTTTGAAACCGGCTATGTGCCGTCCGGATCCCGCATCGGCCGCCGCATCTCAAATTTCTGGCTAATGGTTCAAACCGGTCGGTTACTGGGGGATACCCAGAGCGGTTATCGCGGCTATCCCGTCTGGGTGCTGAAGGCCCTCAAACTGCGCGAACGCCGTTACGCCTTCGAAAATGAGGTACTGGCAAAGGGGGCCTGGGCCGGGATTGAACTTCTGGAGGTGGATGTTTCAACCTTTTATCCGGCAGATGAAGACCGGGTTTCCCATTTCCATCTGTTCAATGATAACGTGAGACTCAGCCTGCTCAATGCGCGGCTGATGCTCAGGGCCATGATTCCCTGGCCGCACCGAAAACTGCCTTGACATGAATACCGCCCCCATAAAAATCTTTCAGCAGATGGTTTGCCTCTTTCTCCTGGCTTTTTTTCTCGGCGTAGGGTCACCGTTTTTCCCACTGGCTTCGTTTGATGCCAACGCCGCAGATCCTGACGGCATTCAACCGTTCGACCATGACGTTCATACCACACTGGAACGTATTTCGCCGGTAACGCTCGCTTATCACCGTCTCAAAGCAGTCCTCACAAACCATGGCAACGAAAGGACCGTTCCCTTTGTCTTGCCTGCAGTTTCACATGCCCTTTCAAACCCCCTTTCACTACCGGCGCTGGCGCGGAGGTTGACGGATCAAACGGGCGGTTTGACTCCCGGTTCCAAAACAGTGGATGTCACACCCGAAAGGGCCTTGGGGGAATTCATTTCAAAAACAGCAAAGACCTTTTCCCTGAGACTTGACAAAAAAGGCCTGATGGCATCACCGCCGGTTGAAATTGAAGGCCCCTTTTCTAGTGACCCTCTCATGGATCGAATGGCAACTGAAATGGCTTCAGCCGGTCTTTGGGTGAAAAAAGCATTTTCGGATATCACACCTGAAGAAAAGGCCCGTTTACTGAAATTGTTTCCCCAGGCAATGGATGATTTCTTAAACAGTGACAACCTCTCAGACAAAGATACGTCCCTCATCATTACTTCGGCAGAAAAGGTCCACATGGCACATTTGTTGCGCGGGCTTTTGGTGCTTTCAACCTTTTTTGCCGATGATTTTCTGACCATGCTTCGGCTGGTGGGATTGGACGCGCCGGCTATACCCTTGGACCACAAAAAATATCCAGGATTGAAAGGACGATTTCTAGCCATTCGCCAAACACCGGCAGGCCTGATGTTGATCGGTGATAAGGGACCGAATGTTTATGGTATGGATGCTTCCCTGATTATCGATCTGGGGGGAGATGATCTATATACCAACAATGCAGGCGCACCCGTTTATGAAATCCATAAAAAAGCGGTTTCAGGGATTCGCCACCCCACCGCGGTGGTGATTGACTTTGAGGGGGACGATCGCTATATAAACTCCGGATTTGCAGCCGTGGCCTCAGGATTTTTTGGCCTGGGGTTAATCCTGGATATGGCGGGGAATGATTTTTATGCCGGTGGCCAGCTTTCATTGGGCGCTTCTTTTTTCGGTATGAGCTGTTTGATGGATATGGCGGGGAATGATACCTACGTGTGCGCGGAGGGTGGGCAGGGTTGTGCGTTTTTCGGTGCAGCGTGTCTGTTTGATGGTAAAGGAGACGATCTGTATCAAGGCGCCAAATTCGTTCAAGGTTTTGGCGGGCCTATGGGTTTAGGGCAGCTTCATGACTTAATGGGGAAGGACCATTACCGCGCCGGCTGGAAACATGGCTCAAGCTATGGCACAAAAGGCATATATGAGGCCTTTTCACAGGGGGTGGGATGGGGTTTTAGAAAACATGCTGCTGGCGGTATCGGCATTCTCCTTGATTCCGGTGGGGATGATATCTACGAAGCCGGTAATTTTTCCCAGGGGACCGGTTATTTCCTGGGCCTGGGTGTGCTCAGGGATAATGCCGGAGATGATGTCTACAGGGGCAGCCGGTATTGCCAAGGTGCTGCGGCCCATCAAGCTGCCGGGGCACTTCTGGATTTTAGCGGCAACGATGTTTATTCGGGGAAAATCGCAGCGAATCAGGGCGCGGCCTGGGACCTTTCCGTGGCCTGTTTAGTGGATTATACGGGTAATGATTGCTACAAAGCAGGTGACCTTTCCCTGGGAGCCGGGGCTCAGAACGGCATGGGACTGTTCTTTGATGGAGCAGGCAGCGATCGGTATGAAAGTCCGGCAAGATCACTGGGGTTCAGCGGCGGTCTTTCCTACGGGGGCGGCAGGGATGCCGGCAACATGGGGATATTCCTGGACGTGGGCGGTGGCAGGGATTTTTTCGCCGTGAAAAGCAGAAAAAACGATACATTTTGTGTTAAAGGGAATATGGGAATTTTTCTGGATGAATGACAGTATTCATGTCAAGCGTTTTTCGAAAAATGGCGTTTTTCGATTGTTCTGGCCTGTAACCACGCTCTTGTACTGGCTCGGGGCCAGTCTGCTTCATCTTGAAATATCCAAAATCATCGTATCCCCTGTTTCCATGTCCCTGGGGCCCATCGAAATAGATCTGGGCACCCCTGCCAATTACAGCAACCATTTCGCGTGGGTCTTGCTGATTCTGGGCGCTTTGTATGTCCTGCTGATGGCCGTCAAAGGAAAAGCCCGTCTGCGGACCATTGCCTATTGGATCATGTGGGGAGCGGCTCTTTATGGGGCCAACCGTTTGCTGGTTTTTTCACCCAACGAATATGCACACTATCCCCAATATGCGCTTTTAGCGGTGTTGCTGGTAGCCTGGCGGGACCCCCACCGGGAAAAATGGCCCATTGGGTGCCTCATCTTCTGGGGCACGGCGTTGGGGGTCGCGGATGAGTTGATGCAGTACTTTTTTGTCTGTCCGTCCTATGGGAACTATCTTGATTTTAACGATTTTTTGTTGAACGAGCTGGGTCTTGCTGCCGGGCTTCTTCTGGTTTACGGTTTTAAAGAGCAGGAGGCAACGATCAAACCCCTTTTGCCCATTTACAAAACCAGGGCTTTCAAAACAATCATCATAATTCTTGCAATCGTCTCACTTCTCATTTTAACGGATCGCCTGAAAATAACGCCGCCTGAAAAGATACCGCCCGGGGGAATTTTTGCGGTAAACGGCAGAACGACCCTTTATCTTGAGCGAAAGCCAGGAATAACAGGCGCCTGGAATCACCTTGGGGATGGAAGCGCCTACTATGTACTCTCACCGGCAGCAGGGCTGATTTTGCTGTTTGCCTTGGGGTTTCTGTTTGCCTCGTTTGATCCACGGGTTCTACGTAAGGGCAGGCACAAGACCTGCCCCTACAGGTGAACGTTACATTCTTTTAACGTTTCTATGGGTTTCTCATGCGAATCGTACTGGTTCATCCAACGGGATCCAACTGGGTCCCCGGAAAAAAAGATATCTCGGCCGTCGCCAACCGCATGGCCCCTTTGGGATTGATTTCCATGGCGGCATATCTGGAACGGGAAGGCCATGAGGTCTTTGTTCTGGATTGCCTGGGCCCCGGAGCTGCAAAAAGCAATGCCGCCCATGTTCAAAGCATCCTTCAAAAAGATCCGCATATGGTGGGTTTTTCAGCCACAACTTCCGGGTTTCTAGACGGTTATGATCTGGCGGTTCGGATCAAAGCCCGTCGCCCTCACATCAAAACGGTTTTCGGCGGTGTGCACATATCCGCTTTGGGCTCAACACTTCTGAACGGTTATGAGGCCATTGATTATCTTTGTCTGGGGGAAGGCGAAACGACCCTGGCTGAGCTGGCCTCCGGAAAAGCACCGGCCCATGTGAACGGACTGGCCTGGAGAGATGGCGATCAGGCGGTGCTCAATCCGCCACGGCCGCAGATTCAAGATCTGGACGATCTCCCCTTCCCGGCCTATGAAAAGCTCCAAGGATTCCCGAAAGGGTACAACCTGCCCCTTTTCAGTTACATTCATACCCCCGGGGCCACCATGGTCACCAGCCGGGGATGTCCCTATCAATGCTCATTCTGCGACCGTTCCGTTTTCAGCCGCGGATACCGCACCAATTCGGCAGCCTACATCTATGCCCACGTGGCCTGGTTGAGAAAACGTTTCGGCGTTCGTCATATCAATATCTACGATGACCTGTTTACGGCCAACAGAAAGCGTATCACCGAGTTCTGCAGCCTTCTGGTTTCAAAGCCCCTGCACATGCAGTTTAATTGTGCCGTGCGCGTGGGCCATTGCGATGACGAACTGTTGGAGATGTTGAAGGCGGCCGGTTTTCTTCAGCTTTCCCTTGGAATCGAGACCGGGGATGAGCACCAGATGGCCGTGCACAAGCCGGGGGTGCACCTTGAAGCGGTTCGTGATACGGTGCGGCGCATTCAGGCCAAGGGGCTCAGGGCCAAGGGATTGTTTATGATGGGTCTCCCCGGCGAAACCCGGGAATCGATTCTGAAAACCACTGAATTTATCCTCTCCCTGGGGCTTGACGATATGAATATGAGTAAATTTACGCCTTTCCACGGCGCTCCCCTGTGGAATTCCATTCGGGATGAGGGCACACTGGATGAGGACTGGCGAAAGATGAACTGCTTGAACTTTGTTTTTGTGCCTGAGAGTATCGATTCCAGGGAGGTTCTTGAACAGCTTTATAACCAGCATGTGAAGCGATTTTATTCGGACCCGGCATGGCGAAGGCGGTTTCGGAGCCGCCTGTGGGAACACCGTCTAAGCCTATACTATTTTCTACGGCATTTGCCCAGTTTCCTGAGTGCCAAGCGGAATTTTGAACCGGAAAAACACTAATCCCAATCCCTGGCGGATCGCCTTATTTTTTTCCTCAGGGTTTTGATTCTTCCCCTGTTGATTTTGGGCTGCGGACGTTTTTCCCGTTAAATGTTTTATCAAAAAATCGTTTTGTATCCTCTGGCAGAGACGTAAATTTTAAAGAGACAGTGACACGGGAAGGGGTCGTCGTGGGCGGATCAATAGATGTGACTTTTGCATAGATCTCAGAGAGTGATGAGGTCCCGGTGGAAACCAAAAGAATTTTGAGATTCGAAAACAGCCCCACTGCCTCGTCGAGTGAGGCCACGGCTCCAGATGGGGAAAGCCCTGTTATGTGGCCTGGTACCGCTCTTTCCGATACCGCTTTGCCCTCCACGACAAAACAGGTTATCGCCAGCGGTGCATCAAGACCCCTGAATTCCTCAGGCGCCATCTCATACAAAGAAACTTCGTATTTTCCTTTTATACCCTTGACATCATAGAGTGTCACCGGTTGATCGATACCCTTAAACCGGACGTCCATGGTGTCCTGAACGTGAACCTGAGATTCTAGCTTCTGATACGTGCTGGGGCTGATCAAGATTTGCCCACCAACGCTATAGGCTTCGATCCGATAAGCTGTATTTAAGGCGGAGCCGATGGCGGTGTGTTTTGACCGCTTTTCCGAGCCGATATTCCCAACGACCACTTCTCCAGTGTTAATGCCGATACCCATGGAAAGTTCCGGGAGGTTCAATCGTTTTTGCTCTCGGTTGATTCCCCGCATGGCGTTCTGCATTTCGATGGCGCATGCTACAGCTCGTTCAGGGTCATCGTCAGCACGCAGGGGGGCCCCGAAAAAAACGAGGATGCCGTCCCCCTGCAGGTCATCCACTGTCCCTCGATAGCGAGCAATGATTTCCAACATCTGTTTAAGGTAACGGTTGAGGATATCGATAACCTCATGGGGTGCCATCCTGGCTGACAATGCTGTAAATCCCCTGAGATCAGAGACCAGGAAGGTGACGTCACGCGTTTCGCCGCTCATTTTCAACCCGTCAGGCGAACCCAGCAGTTCATCGACCACTTCATCTGTCAGGTAACGGCCAAAAGTTCTGCGAATAAAATTTCGGTCCGTTTCTGCCCTGACATAGCGGTAAACAACGATGGAGCCTACAGCAAGGGCAAGGATGAATAAGGGACGTATGATAGGAAAAATGAGGTTTCCGTAAAGAAAGCCCGCACCCGCAATGCCAATGTAAAACACCGCGACCGCGATGCTCCCCAGAGAAAAGGTGAGGGATGAAAACCTGAGCGAAAGTGAAAACAGTATGATCAGCAATAGCATTTTAATCGCAAACTTTTCTTGGCCCGAAAGTTCCCTTAAAAACGACTCCTGAAGGATGGTGTGTATGATATTGGCATGCAGGCCACTTGAAAGGAAATTGGCATCGGTCGGTACAGGGCCCAGGTCTGATGATCCTGTCAATACCTCTGATACCATGATGATCTTCCCCTTCAATTCGTCTCGCCACATCTCCATTTCATCACGATCATCCGATGCGTAAAAGAGGTCGGCAAAGTTGTAGTGTTTCATGCGCTGCCATGGGCCTATGAAGTTAATCAGCATATTCCCATGTTGATCGATCGGGATTACGATTTCTTGTGCCGATGATTCTCCGGGTCTTTTGGCATTATTGAGTGTAATCGATTTCCCTGGCCTGACCACTATTTTGTCCGGGGGGACTCCGAGATAGTTACAGATACCCCTGAAGGCAAAGCTTGGATAAAATGCTCCCTTAAACCTGACCAAGAGTGGTATTCTGCGATTGACCCCATCGGGATCAGTCGTGATGTTGAGATAGCCTAACCCCTTAGATACTGATGCCAGTTCCGGAAAGGTAATGAGAGGTTTGATCCCTTGATAAAGATCCTTGGGATCCCCATCGACGACCACATGCCACTCCGTTAGCTCGAGGTACTCGGCCTCATTTGAATCCTTTTTAAGCTCCCGACTTTTTTGACCTCCCTTTTTTTCTAAATTAAATGCCATTCCAAAATATACATTACCGGCTTCTTTTGTGGCGTTTATCAATGCACGGTCTTCAGCCTGATCTGAACGTGCGGCAAAAATGAAGTCGTACATTTGGGCTGATACGTTCATCTGGGCCAGGTTTCGAATCACCCGCGCGTAGTGAGAGCGGTCAAGATAGAAAGTCTTCAGTTTTTTAAGGCTGGTGTCGGAAATATCCACATGGACAATGGTCCCGTCGTATTCGGGCTGGAAATGGGATGAGGATGATCTGAATAGAAAAAGGCGGTCAACCGCCTTTGCATTCCACATCTCAAAGAGGTTGGGGAGGAGCCAGAAACATAGGTGGGCCGCCAAATAAGTGCCTACAATCAAAAGGATTGTAACTTGAATATGTTGTCTTTTATTTGTGATCAATAGTAAATGTCTTGCTGTAGAAATTTGTTCCCAAGACCTCAGATGCAATCGGATCGATATCGGGAAAAGCGGATTGCTCGTCTTTGGGATCACCCCGAACATTACCCCCGA
>CAZPQA010000129.1:3293-7724 GCA_964588535.1 uncultured Desulfobacteraceae bacterium | reverse complement strand
CCAGTTCCCGGTTTGATCAGCCGGTGGTGCGGTTGTACAGGGCCACCCTGCCCTTTCTGCTCCTGTTGCTCTTCACCTTGCTCCTGATTACCTACTGGCCCGGGCTGAGTCTTTTTCTGCCACGCCTGATGGGCCCCTGAAGTTGAAGCAGTTGAGGCTCATAAATTTACGTAAGGCCTCACATCCACAAATTTCATACCCGCAGTCCGGGCCGCATCTAATCCCGGATCACCGTCCTCAAACACTTCACACACCGCTGGGGATACCCCCATGCGTTTTGCTGCTTCAATGAACATCTGGGGATCGGGCTTGGGCCTTAAAGCGTCATCCGCCGTAATCACCGCCTCAAAGAAATCCGCCATCCCGATAGCCTCCAGTGTTCGAAGCACATTTTTACGCGTTCCCCCCGAAACCACGCTCATGGGCAACTTTCCCCGGTAGTCCAGGGCAATTTTTGCCACCGGCATGATGGGCTTGACCGTTTTCAACCGGTCATAACTCATCTGGTTTTTGGCATCCGATACATCCTTGGGATTAAGATCCGTCCCAAAAGCACGGTTGAAATAGATCACAATTTCTTCGGCCGGAATGCCTCGAAGGGGCTGCAGAAAATCTACCGGGCAATTATGCCCAAAGTGTTTCATGGTCTCCTGCCATGAGTGGGTGTGGATGGTCATGGTATCGGCCAGTGTGCCGTCGCAGTCAAAGATCAGACCTTTCGTGCCTTCATAAACGGGGATCATCTCGCCTCCTGATTGCTTTGAGAAATTAAATCATTTGAACACAGTCTATCAAAACAGTATACTTCTTGTATATGAATTTAGCGGAAGATTCCCCACCATGAAATTCAGTTTAATGAAACGAAACCTTTTGTTCCTTGCGTTAATGAGCTTTTATGCCTCATGTGGCCGTGAGGACATTTTCGATGATCGAAGGGACCTGGTCGCCGAAGAATATCATGAACCGCACCAGCAGAAAATTCTTGAGGTTTAGGTTACTGGAAAAAATAATCTTAAAGCCGGTTGACAGTCAAAAACGAGTATGCTATCAAACCGATGTCAGTGAATCGTATTCGGTTGTCTGCTCGACGTGATACCTTCAATTTCTGGAGTGTTTTATTGTTTTCTAAAAAGTTCACCGTGCTGCTGGTTCCGGAAGGGACCACCAGGGTAAAACAATTCAGGCTTCCAAGAATACTCCCCGTTCTTGCCATTCTTCTATTGGCAGGTTTCACCTTCCTGGGTTTCGGGGTTGTTAAAGATTATCTCTCCCTTAAAGCAAAGGTCCCTCACATGACCCTGCTGGAGACGGAAAATGCGCTTCAGCAGAAACAGCTGATCCAAATGGCCAATCGTATCCAAGCCGTCTCTCTGGATATGGCCGAGCTTAGGAATCAGGACAAAAAGCTCAAAACCCTCGCGCGCCAGGTGGGCGCTGAAGATAAGGAAAAATTCAGGGGCATGGGCGGTTCAGACGCCATACTGCTCGACCCGAAGGAAAATCTGCGCAAAACCGACCGAAAAATGATCCGCGCCATACACAAGTCCCTGGATGATCTTGAAGGTGACATAGAACAGCGCAAGGAAAACAATGCAGAACTGGCGAAATTCCTTGACGATCAAAAAATGCTTCTGGCTTCAACACCATCCATCTGGCCCACCAGGGGATGGTTGAGCTCCCGTTTCGGTTACCGCACCTCCCCTTTCACCAAAAAGAAAGAGTTCCATAGAGGAATCGATATCTCAGCAAGGAGCGGCTCTCCAATTCTCTCGCCTGCAAATGGAATGGTGATCTTCAACGGCTGGAAACGCGGCTATGGAAGGGTCGTCGTCATGAAGCACGCCAGAGGCTTCAAAACAAAATATGCACACCTGAAAAAATCTCTGATCAAAAAAGGGCAGTATGTCAAAAAAGGCACAAAAATCGGTTTGGTCGGCAGTTCAGGCAGAACAACCGGTCCCCACCTTCACTACGAAGTTCACCTGAACAATGCCCCGGTAAACCCGCTTCGCTATATTCTCAATTGATTTCAAAATTTTTCACGCCCATTCAGCATCCCCCGCAAAGAAATGGTCCACTGACGCATAAGCCCTTGATTTTTACTCCACAAAGTTTTTTAATGCGCCCTGATAGCATCAATGCCTGACAAATCTCACATATTTGGTAAAAAATCATGTTTGGAAAAGTTATAAAAGGAATTTTCGGTAGCAAGAACGAACGCACCCTCAAACTGATGGTGCCCCTGGTGGAAAGTATCAATCAGCTGGAACCGGACTTTCAGAGCTTCTCGGATGAAGATCTGCTTTTAAAAACAGCTGAGTTCAAGGAGCGGCTTAACAAGGGAGAAACCCTGGACGACATCCTTCCCGAGGCTTTTGCCGCCGTGAGAGAAACCTCGGTCAGAACCCTGGGCATGCGACATTTTGACGTTCAGCTTGTCGGAGGGATCGTCCTTCATGAGGGAAAGATCGCTGAAATGAAAACGGGCGAGGGCAAAACCCTTGCAGCGACCCTGCCGCTCTACCTCAACGCCCTGGAAGGCCGGGGGGTCCACCTGGTAACGGTCAATGACTATCTGGCCAAAAGGGACGCCGAATGGATGGGGGCCATATACCGCGCTCTGGGTCTGAGCGTGGGGGTGATTGTACACGGCATGGATGATGTTGAACGTAAAGAGGCCTATGGCTGCGACATCACTTACGGCACCAACAATGAGTTCGGCTTTGATTACCTTCGCGACAACATGAAGTTTGAAGTGCAAGATTTTGTTCAAAGGGAATTCCGTTATGCCATCGTGGATGAAGTGGACAGCATCCTTATCGATGAAGCACGAACGCCGCTGATCATCAGCGGCCCCATGGAACATAGTGAAAACAAGATATTCGAAGAGGTCAAGCCCCTTGTCATGCAACTCAGGCAGAAACAGAGCGCCATCGTCCGTTCCCTGTTAAAAGACGTGCGCCAGCTTTTGGATAGCGATCAGCTGGATGACAACACCATCGAAACACTGCTCAAAATCAAGAGGGGTGATCCCAAAAACCCGGTTTATCTGGACATGGTGGCCCAGAACCAGGCGTTGAAAAAACAGATCGACCGAACAGAAAGCATGCTGCGCTCCCAAAAGATTTTGCCTGAGCTGGACCAGGATCTGTACTGCACCATCGATGAACAAAGCAACGCTGTGGAACTCACTGAAAAGGGGATCGATCTTTTGTCTAGTAAGGGGTCGGATGATTTCATGATTCCCGACATGGACGATGAAAGCCATAATATCCGCCAGATGGAAAGCCTCAGCGATGCAGAAAAAGACCAACGGCTCCGGGAAGTTGAAGCACGATACATGCGGACTTCCGAACTGATCCATGCCACGCAGCAACTCATCAAAGGCTTCTGGCTCTTTGAAAAGGATGTCCACTATGTCATCAAAGACAACCAGATTGTGATCGTGGATGAATTCACGGGCAGAATGATGCCGGGGCGTCGGTGGAGCGATGGCCTGCATCAGGCGGTAGAAGCCAAGGAGGGGGTAAAAGTGGCGGGAGAAAACCAGACCCTGGCCACGGTGACCTTTCAGAATTACTTCCGCATGTATGAAAAGCTGGCCGGCATGACCGGTACAGCGGACACGGAAGCGGCTGAATTCAATAACATCTATAAACTGGACGTAGTGGTCATCCCCACAAACAAGGAAATGGCGCGAACCAATTTCCCGGATGTCATCTACAAGACCGAAAGGGAAAAATTCAAAGCCGCTGTTGACGAAATCAAGGAACTTTACGACAGGGGCCAGCCGGTTCTCGTGGGCACCATCTCCATCGAAAAATCTGAAATGTTGAGCAAAATGCTCAAACGGGCCGGCGTTCCCCACTCCGTGCTCAATGCCAAACACCACGAAAAAGAGGCTGAAATCATTACCAACGCCGGTCAGACAAAAACCGTGACCATTTCCACCAACATGGCCGGAAGGGGCACGGATATTGTGCTGGGCGAAGGGGTTCGTGAACTGGACGGGCTCCACATCCTGGGGACCGAACGACACGAAAGCCGGCGGGTGGACAACCAGTTGCGAGGTCGCTCGGGCCGTCAGGGAGATCCCGGCACCTCCCGCTTCTACCTCTCCCTGGAAGATGATCTCTTGAGGATCTTCGGTTCCGACAAGATCTCCTCCATCATGGAACGGATGGGCATGGAAGAAGGAGAACCCATTGAACACAACCTGATTTCCCGGGGCATTGAAAATGCTCAGAAAAAGGTGGAAGCCCGCAACTTCGATATGCGGAAGCACCTCCTGGACTATGATGACGTCATGAACAAACATCGGGAAATCATCTATGCTCTGAGGAAAAGCATCCTGGACGGAGAAAACTTCCAGGAAATCATTGAAGACATGATCGATCAGAAAATAGAGTCCATTGTTGAACAGTGGATCGA
>CAZPQA010000129.1:0-3193 GCA_964588535.1 uncultured Desulfobacteraceae bacterium | reverse complement strand
TCATTGAAGACATGATCGATCAGAAAATAGAGTCCATTGTTGAACAGTGGATCGACCCCAAAGCCTACCCCGAAGACTGGAACATGAAAGAATTAAACAACAGCATTTCCTGGCTGTTCGGTTTCCCATCCAATATGGGACCGGAAGAAATGGGTCAGGAGGCCTTTGACGCCCTGAAAATAGAAGACCTTCCGGAAATGATCAAAGAGCGTACCCTATCCGAATACAGGGAAAGAGAAAAGCTGTTTGGAAAAGAAGACCTGGAACGTTTGGAGTGCTATCTCATCCTTCAAATCATCGACGACAAATGGGTGGCCCATCTGCTGGCCATGGACCACATGAAGGAAGGGATCGGACTTCGCGGCTACGGGCAGCTTGATCCCCTGAAAGAATATCAGAAAGAGGGGTTTGCCCTGTTTGGCGACCTCATGGATCAGATCCGGGAAGAAATCCTTAGAACCATTTTCCGTGTACAGATCGTGCGCCAGGAACCGGATATCATGCCCAAAAAGAAAAAAAGAACCCTGAACCTCAGCCACGGAGATGGGGATCCAGGCGGCGTTACAGTCCGGCGCAAAGAGCAGAAGATCGGCAGGAATGCACCCTGCCCTTGCGGCAGCGGAAAAAAATACAAGAAATGCTGTGGGGCTGGAAAATAGGGGGTAAGGTGAAAAGATGCCTGGACCTATAGACGAAGGAATACCAACCGTGCGGGGGTTCAAAGCGGCGGCTGTGGCATCGGGTCTGAAAAAAGTCCATGGACTGGACCTGGCTTTGATTGTATCTGAAAGGGCTGCAACAGCAGCCGGAGTCTTTACCACCAACAAGGTAAAAGCGGCCCCCGTTATTCTCAGTCAGAAAAACATTCAAAATGGAAGGGCAACGACCATTATCGCCAATGCTGGGAATGCCAATGCCTGCACGGGCAACCCCGGACTTGCGGATGCCGAACGCACCGCCGATCTCGTTGGGAAGGCGTTGGGTATTTCACCTGACGAGATCCTGGTTGCCTCCACGGGCGTAATCGGCCAAAGGCTGGATATGGACAAGATCAAAAGCGCCATTCCCGGATTGAAAGAGGCCCTGACACCTGCGGGCATACCCATGGCCGCTCAAGCCATCATGACCACCGACTCTTTTCCCAAAACCAGCAGTTTCGACGGTATGGCCGAAAACCGGCCCTACCGCATTGTAGGACTTGCCAAAGGGGCCGGCATGATCATGCCGAACATGGCCACCATGCTCTGCTTCATCCTCACCGATATTCAAATAGCGCCCGAACCCCTGCAGAAAATACTTCAGGTTGCCACTGAAAAAACCTTTAACCGCATCAGCGTGGACGGGGATACCAGTACCAACGATATGGTATTGATACTGGCGAACGGCATGGCCGGCAATACGGCCCTGTCCGAAAAGGGTCATGCCCGGTTCCAAGAAGGATTGACCGGCGTAATGGAAGATCTGGCGCGAATGATCGTAAGAGATGGCGAGGGGGCCACGAAACTGGTGGATGTGGTCATCAACAATGCCCTTTCCGCCGAAGATGCGCTGAACGCCGCCAGAACCGTAGCCAACTCAAGTCTTGTCAAGACCGCTTTTTACGGACAGGACCCAAACTGGGGAAGGATTATGGCTGCCCTGGGGCGCGCGGACATAGAAATGGATGAAACGCGCGTTGATATCTGGGTTAATGACGTTCAGATCGTATCCGGTGGACTGGGTAGTGGTGTGGAAGCCGAAAAACAGGCAGCTGAAATCATGACAGGAAAAGAATTCACGCTCAGCATAGACCTCCATCTGGGCAGCCATCGTGACCATATCGTCACCAGCGACCTTACCCACGAATACATCAACATCAATGCGGATTATCGAACCTAGATCTTGATCAAGGAGGATGTCATGTTTGCGGTGATCATGTGTGGCGGTTCCGGGACACGTTTCTGGCCTGCAAGCCGGCGGCAGCGGCCCAAGCAATTCTTAGACATTACGGGAAAAGGGGCAATGGTCGTTGACACCTGCGACCGGCTTACATCTTTAATCGCTGATGACCGGGTCATTCTGATTCTGGGTAAAGACCACCGGGAAGAAGCCGGGGAGCTATTTAAAGGCCGAGGCGTTCACATACTGGCGGAACCCGTCGGCAGAAACACAGCCCCCTGCATAGGCCTGGGCGCCCTTTATGCACGGCATCTGGGGTCTGAAGCGCCCGTGGCATTCCTTCCGGCGGATCATTTCATCAGTAATCCCGAGGCGTTTCTGGCGAATCTTGAATCTGCCGGAAAACTGGCTGCCAACGGGGGCATTGTGACCCTGGGAATCGTGCCCACACGCCCTGAAACCGGTTACGGCTATATCCGGAAAACCCCGGATACAGCCGGTTCAGATGACGTGTCCGCTTACCGGGTTTCGGCTTTTGTTGAAAAGCCGGATGTTGAAAAAGCCCACGAGTATCTGAATAGCGGCGACTACTACTGGAATGCCGGCATTTTCGTTGCCACGCCGGAAACCATCCTGACGGAAATTGAAAAACAATTGCCCGACCTTCACGATGGGCTTGAACAGATTGCTCTAAGCCTGGGAACAGATCGCTTTGAAATGGAATTCAAAAGGGCCTACGAAAACATGGAAAGGATTTCCTTTGATTACGGCATTATGGAAAACACCCGGCAACAGGTGTATGTGATCCCCTCGGGATGTGGCTGGAGCGATGTGGGGTCATGGGAATCCCTGTATGAGTTGAGGGGAGCCGAACAAGACAGAGACTGGAATTTGGCCGAAGGTGAAACCCTCCTCATCGACTGCGAAAAAAGTTTCATTTCAAGCCAGGGCGATCGGCTGGTGGCATGCCTTGGACTCAAAGACTGCCTGGTGGTGGATACGGGAGACACCGTACTGGTGGCAGATCTTAACCAGTCCCAGAATATTCGCAAGATCGTAGACTGGCTGAAAGAGAAGAAAAAGGACGCGCTTCTGTGATCTCGCATATTTTCAGGGAATATGATATCCGCGGCATTTTCCCCGACGAGTTAAACGAAGCGTCCATTTACCGCCTGGGACGCGCTTTCGGGACTTATTTTCATGGAAAAGATGCCAGCAGGATAACCCTTGGCCGGGATTGCCGGCTCAGTTCTCCCGATCTGGCCAAATGGCTTTCCATGGGACTGCTGGCAAGCGGCATGACGGTTGTGGATGT
>CAZPQA010000128.1:3905-7826 GCA_964588535.1 uncultured Desulfobacteraceae bacterium | reverse complement strand
GATCACAGAATAGAACGCTGTTTTTTCCTTTTAATCAAAACCTTATGAAAAATGCCCAATCCAAAAATAACCCCAACGTTATCTGGGAATTTTTGAGTTCCGTTAAACTGACCATTGTTCTTTTAATCTTACTGGCCATCATTTCCGTTGTGGGGACCCTGGTCCCTCAGGAACAGGGTGCCGTTGAATTTGCAAAAAACCTCCATCCGGCCATGTTTCGTTTTCTTTCAACGCTGCAGCTTTTTGATATGTATAACGCCCCGTGGTTCAGGCTCCTCATCGCATTTCTGGCCCTTAACCTGGTTGTCTGTTCCATTAACCGGTTTCCATCCACGTGGAAGCGTTTTTCCGCCAAACCTGCTCCGGACCGAAGTAAGCCTTTTGAAAACAACACACCGGAAGATTGCCTTGAAGTCAGCGTTAATGGGGATAAGGCATCTGAGCGGGTCGAAAAAATACTTAAATCGGGCTACAAAAACGTGCGCCGAAAAACCAGCGGCGTCAATCATTTTTTTTACGGGGATAAGGGAGGTCTCTCTTATTTTGGCGTCTATGTGGTTCATTTGAGCGTGCTTTTGATCCTTGTGGGAGGCCTGATGGGATCGTTTTTTGGTTTTGAGGCCTATGTCAACATTCTGGAGGGAGAAAAAACAGATCGGGTTATCATTCGGAAAACCATGAAACCCCTGGATCTCGGTTTTGAAGTCCGTTGCGACAAGTTCTCAGTAGATTTCTACAAGACCGGAGCACCCAAGGAATTCAAGTCCAACCTCACCTTCCTGGTCAACGGGAAGGCTGTCCGAAAGAACGATCTTCTGGTCAATCATCCCGTTGAATTCGGAGGCGTTACCTTTTATCAGGCGAGCTACGGCTCCGTTGCCGGCAAAGAGGCGCGTTTGCGCATTGACAGGAAATCAAATAAACCCGTCTCATCTGAAAAAACCGTAAAAGGCAACATAAGCTATCCGCTGCCCGGCGGAGAAGGGACCTATCAGGTGGTAGACATGAGAAACGATATCATGCACCTGGGTCCTGCCGTACTCATTTCTGTTAAACCAAGAACAGGAGAACCGCTCGAGTTCTGGGTATTTAAGAACTATGTTGCGGTTCAAAAAAAATTGCCGCCCCCCATGCTGGCCTCCCCAAAATTCAATCCTGAAGCTTCCCCCCCCTACCGTTTTTCGCTTACAGGCCTCAAAACCGTGTATTACACGGGGCTCCAGGCCAACAGGGACCCTGGCGTTCCCATTGTATGGGCGGGCTGTTTTCTTATGGTGTCAGGTTTGTTTATGACCTTTTTCATGTCGCAAAAAAGGATGTGGGTACGTGTCTTGACTCGAGGGGAAAAAACACGAATCGAAGTGGCGGGAACCACCAACAAAAATCCGGTGGGACTTCAAAGCGAGCGCCGCAAACTCATTTCAAGTCTCAAAAACGAATTCGGTAAAAAGGACTAAAACATAATGGATAGCTCTCAAATTCTCAGCTACACCACCTTTGTATATTTCCTGGCGTTCATGGCTTACCTGCTGGGCATGGTCATGAACCGTGCGCTTCTCTCCCGCCTGGGCACTTATCTCTCCCTTCTGGGGTTTACGGCCCAGACCCTGGCCATTATCCTACGATGGGTGGAATCCTACGAAATGGGCATCGGCCATGCGCCCCTTTCCAATCTCTACGAATCTCTGGTCTTTTTTTCCTGGACGTTGATGCTTCTTTACCTCATTCTGGAATGGCGCACCAAAAACCGAACCATCGGGACCTTTGTGGCCCCACTGGCGTTTCTGGCCATGGCCTATGCCTCGTTTTCCCCCAATATCAGCAGCCAAATTCAACCCCTGATCCCGGCGCTGAAAAGCAACTGGTTGATCAGTCATGTCGTCACCTGTTTTTTCGGTTATGCCGCATTCGCTTTGTCGTTCGGAGTCAGCATTATGTACCTGTTGAAACGACTGGATACGGCAGAAAAAGATAATCGTTTTCTGAGGCTTATCCCTTCGACCGCAATCCTGGACGATCTCAATTACCAGATGATCGTCATCGGTTTTCTCATGTTGACCCTGGGTATTATAACCGGATCAGTCTGGGCACATTCAGCGTGGGGGGCTTACTGGAGTTGGGATCCCAAAGAAACCTGGTCGCTCATTACCTGGCTGGTTTATGCATCGGTTATCCATACGCGGCTGGTGAGGGGCTGGAAAGGAAAAAAGATCGCGATCCTCTCCATTGTGGGCTTTGCCTGTGTCCTTTTTACCTATTTCGGCGTCAATTATCTGGCCGGGCTTCACAGTTACGCGAAAAAATAATCGTTTATCACTATGTATTCCCTTGACATTTCCAATCTACTCTGAAATCTTGGGTATACGTGAGATCTCCCCTTTTTCAAATCCTTTCGAAAACCAGATGAGGTTTAGGCGATGCCCAAAATCATGATAGTTGATGATGATGTGATTACCGTTACAGAGTTAATCGAAGCCCTGAGAACTTCCGGATACGCAATTGGCGGAACAGCGGAATCCGGCGAAGAAGCCATTAAAATGGCCAAAAAAATCCGCCCGGATCTTGTTCTGATGGACATTGTCATGCCGGGTAAAATTGACGGCATCCAGGCGGCAAAAAAAATCAGAAAAGAGTTGAATATCCCCGTGATATTCCTGACCGGCTACTCGGAAGAGGAATATATCGAGAGGGCGAAATCGGCGCGATCCTTCGGGTACCTTCTCAAACCGTTCGTTGATGCACAGGTCAGTTCGGCCATTGAGATCGCCCTATATAATTTTGAACTTGAGAAATCACTGGCAGCGACGCATGGCGAGCTTGAAAAAATCGTGGCGGAACGAACCGCTGATCTGGAAAAGACCTATAGTCAGATGAGCGCGCTGATTAATGCTTCTTCTGATGCTGCGCAACTCCTGGACCCAAAGGGAAATATTATCACCGCTAACAAAATAACCGCCAAAAGACTTAAAGCACCGCTTGGGGAACTCCTGGGCAAATGTGTGTATGATTACCTGCCGCCCGAGATTGCCAAAAAGAGAGAAAAAAAGATTGCCCAGGTCATCAAAACGGGAAAACCAAGCCGGTTTGAGGATCGCATGGGCAGGCATGTTTTTCAGAACACCATGTATCCTGTTGTGAACGCAAAAGGAAAAGTGGTGCAGTTGGCTGTTTATTCCAGGGATGTTTCTCCGGAAAAAAAGAATATCGCGAACCTTAAAAAAAGAGAAAAGGAACTGAAATATCGGACGCGAAGCCTGGAAGAAGCCAATACCGCCTTCAGCATATTGTTGCGGCGGCGCGAGGAAGATCGGACCCATTTTGAATCCTCGGTGGTCAGCAACATGAGCACCCTGGTCAAACCCTACATCGAAAAACTTAAAAGCACCCCCCTTGATGCCATTCAGACCAATCATTTACATGTGATTGAAACCAATCTGGAACAGATCGTTTCCCCGTTTGTTCGAGACATCGGATCCAGGGTGCTGGAACTGACACCCATGGAAATCCGGGTGGCCACACTGGTCAAAGAAGGCAAGAGCAATATCGAAATTGCCGAAAAACTCTCTGTATCAAAAAATACAATTTTAACCCATCGCTTTAACTTGAGGCGAAAGCTGGGCATCAAAAACAAGAAGATCAACCTGAGAGCCTACCTCCTCTCCTTTCACTAGGGGTTGGTAAGGGTTGGGTTATAGGGCTCATTGTATCGTCACTTCTCTTCCCGGTTCCTCGGCCATCTGAATGGGACCGAACTTCTGCTCGTATTTTTCAAGATTTTCCTGTAGCGCATGGAGAATTCGTTTCATGTGTCCGGGACTCACGACGATCCGTGATTTGACCACGCCTGCCGGAGGAGCAATCATAATATAATCCATAATGAACTCTTCGGCGGTATGGGTCACCGCCATGTTGTTGGCATAA
>CAZPQA010000128.1:0-3805 GCA_964588535.1 uncultured Desulfobacteraceae bacterium | reverse complement strand
CTGTCAGGACCGATCCCGGGATCATTGATAATGGAAGCCATCACCCCGTATGCACCGGATCCCGACAGGGGGCGCAGAAGGGCCATGGGGAGCGCATCGGCCGGCATTCCCACCTTTGTGGTCCATGTTCCCAGAAAATTGACCATTTGATCCATGGCGCCGCTTGCGCGCAGCATTCCCACCGCCACCAGAATGGCGACCAGATAGGGGATGATGCGGATGGCCACCTGAAATCCCTCTTTGGCGCCTTCCACGAATACCTCATAGATCGGCACTTTCCGAAAAACACCGAATGCCAGAAAACCCAGCATTAAAGCGGGAATGATCCAGGGCGAAATAGTACGCCCGAACAGGACCGTTACGGGAATAAGAAAGACCAGGATTGCAATGGCAATACCGCTTACCCAAAGGGGATACCCTTTCTCGGTCTCTTTGGATAGGGAATCAGCCGCCTCGTCATCGCTTAAATCCGCCGAAAGTTCCCTTTTAACCGGGCGGGTTCGCTTGAATAATGGCAGTTTCCCGTAGAGTTTGGCGGCGAAAATGGCAATGATGGTTGAAAAGAGCGTTGCAAAAAGGGTCGTGGGCAAAATTCCCGCTGGATCATGGGACCCTGCCGCGGCCCGGATGGCGATGACACCGGTGGGCAAAAGGGTTACATTGGAGGTATTGATGGCCAGAAACAGGACCATGGCATCCGTGGCGGTACCTTTAACCGGGTTCAATTTGTTCAGTTCCTGCATGGCGCGAATACCGAACGGGGTGGCGGCATTGCCCAGGCCCAGCGCGTTTGCGGACATATTCAGGATCATACTGCCCATGGCCGGGTGATCCGCGGGCACAGAGGGGAATAACCTCACCATTAGCGGCCGGATAAGCCGGGCCACAATGGTGAGCATCCCCCCTGCTTCGGCAACCTTCATTAACCCCAGGAAAAGGGTCATCACCCCCACCAGCCCCAGCGCCAGTTCCACGGAACCCGTGGCTGAATCCACCATTGCCCTGGAAAGCATTTCCATGGGGGGAACGCCCCCCGCTTCCGGTGTCCAAACCACCTGCCGCCAGGCCGCTGTGCAAACTGCCGCCAATACCATGAAAAAAAAGATGAAGTTCATTATTTCAAACGTTTCCCCATCAAAAAATGGCTGCTGGTGATCAGGTAGATCACAAAACATATGATAAGCAAGGCGCCCAGCATTTGTGAATCCCGGGCTTTTATGAGGTAGGCGATAAGGAACACAACCACAAAACCGAACATAACAATCAGAGTTCGCGGCAAACGGGTCAGGATAACCCTTCCAAAATGAACAAATCGAATATGACTCACCAAAAGAAAAGCGGTAAGGCAGATGACCAGCGTGACTGCCCATGGCCGGGTGCAGAACAGGCAGGCGCCAAGTGCCGCAATGGCCCCCGCCGGGCTCGGCAATCCGTTAAAAACACCGGGGGGCAGACTATGGTCTTTCTTGTCGTGCATGAGAAATCGCCACAGCCGAAACCCGATGGCAAGGGTATAAAGGGTTCCCAGAATGAAAAAAGGAAGTTTCATGTCTCCTTTGAGGATGATCAGCAATCCCGGACATACGCCAAAACTGACCAGATCTGCGATATCGTCCAGCCAGGGCCCGAATCGGGTACCCCCATGCTTCTCTGCCATACGGCCGTCAAAGAGATCAAAAATCTGTCCGGCAAGGATTGCCAGGGTCGCAGAAGCATACCGTCCCTGAAACACCAGAAAGATACCCATGATGCCGCAAAAAAGATTCAACAGGGATAAAATATCCGCATAAAAGTGGTTCGGTATGATTTTGAAGACAATGGATGAAATCGATAAAATAATGCACAGATTCAGCATTTGCCTTGAGAAATTGGGAATTGGCAGAGCATCATCTAAAAGTGCACAGTAAATGATCAGGGAAAAACACAAAACCGCTTTAATTTTCCCAAAATTGTTTGCCGCAACCGAGAACAGGGTAAACCGCTTAATGATGTATCTCACCACAAACTGCCCGCACACTTCTATAACCACCAGAACCCATGCTGCTGCCACACCCAGATAACCCTGGTATGCAAAAAACAGTATGGGCGGCAAATAGGTGATTTTGTCGCATAAGGGATCGATTTCCTCCCCGAAAGATGTGGTCAATTTGCACTGACGGGCAACAAGCCCGTCAACACCGTCCATGACCGCTGAAACGGTAAACAACAGGATACCAAGGGCGTACTGCTCTGCCACAAAATACAACAGTGTGCCCGAAGCACCGATGATCACCCGCCAGAGGCAGATGGTATTGGGATGAAAAAACCAGTGGCGACCCAGAAAATCTCTTCCTTTATCCGTTTTTAATACCAGCACGAAAGCCAGATACATTAAAACGGAAATGATCACGGATACACTGAGGTAAATGGTTCTATCCAACTGAAGACTCCTTGTTGCGATTCCGCACCGTATCCACTCTATATCAGGTATTGAGACGGTATGGTACTGATTTTTCCAGCCAACGAAAAGTCTTCTTTTGTTTCTTTTCGTTCAGCGCAATGCGTTTACATTTTTGTTGTATTTCTTAACCGGAATTACAATTATGTATTTTTTGAAGACCCCCGTAATTCTTTTAACCTGCTGAGTTTACATTATAAATATCGGTATTTTCTATAATGGCACGTGGTTTGCAATTTTTCCTTCAAAAAAAACAGGAGGAGAAAAAATCATGAATGCTGGAGATACCGTTTTTGTTTTGATATCCGCTGCCCTGGTCATGTTGATGACCCCGGGTCTGGCCCTTTTTTACGGGGGTATGGTCAGAAGCAAGAATATTCTGGGGACCCTCATGCAGAGTTTTATCATTCTGGGGATCATTACCGTGGAGTGGGTCCTCTGGGGCTACACCATGAGTTTCGGCCCTGACTACGGGGGCATCATCGGAGGGCTGAGCATGTTTGGGCTGAAAGGCGTGG
Source organism: uncultured Desulfobacteraceae bacterium (assembly GCA_964588535.1). Lineage (GTDB taxonomy): Bacteria > Desulfobacterota > DSM-4660 > Desulfatiglandales > Desulfatiglandaceae > NaphS2. The sequence goes on along the minus strand of CAZPQA010000128.1, from coordinate 850 downwards.
GAATGGCCCCGAGCCCCGACTACGGCTCTACCATCCCTCAACTGGCCTTTATGATTTTCCAATGCATGTTTGCCATTATTACGCCGGCCCTCATCACAGGCGCTTTTGCCGAACGAGTGAAATTCAGCGCCTTTATTCTTTTCACACTTCTGTGGGCTACATTTGTTTACAATCCGCTCTGTCACTGGGTCTGGGCTGTGGGCGGATGGATGGGCGGTCTCGGAGCCCTTGATTTTGCTGGCGGTACGGTGGTTCACATCAGCTCGGGAATTTCGGCCCTGGCTGCAGTCCTGCTCATTGGGAGACGGCTGGGGTACGGCACCACTGCCTTTATCCCCCACAACCTTCCCATGACCCTTACCGGTGCGGCCCTGCTCTGGTTCGGATGGTTCGGTTTCAATGCGGGGAGCGCTCTGGCCGCCGACGGGCTCGCCGCCAACGCTTTTGTGGTCACCCATGTGGCTTCGGCCGTGGGCGCCATATCGTGGATTATTTTTGAATGGATTCATCGTGGCAAACCCACCACCCTCGGTGTGGCTTCGGGGGCTGTTGCTGGACTGGTGGCCATTACGCCCGCATCCGGCTTCGTCGGGCCCATGAGTTCCATCATCATTGGATTTTTCGCAGGTGCCCTCTGTTATGGCGGTGTATTGCTGAAAGCGCGCCTTGGATATGACGATTCCCTGGACGTTGTGGGGATTCACGGCGTGGGCGGGACCTGGGGGGCGCTTGCTACCGGGTTGTTTGCCTCTACCGAAATCAACCCGGGCGGCGCCAACGGGCTTTTCTTTGGCAATCCCGGGCAGTTGTGGATACAGTTTGTTTCCGTTGCAGCAACCATGATCTTTGC
>CAZPQA010000127.1:0-7921 GCA_964588535.1 uncultured Desulfobacteraceae bacterium | reverse complement strand
GCCGAGTCCGATCTCTGGCCCAAACTGGTGGCCACCGGCAATTTGGGATGGTCCGGCATCGACGGCAGCATCAGCGGTTCGGATTATTTTGAGAGCGGTGGCGATATCAGCGGTTCCGGCATGAGCTATTATGGGGGACTTTCATTGCAGATTCCCATTTTTGAAGGATTTTCCCTGCGCAACAACGTGAGGGCGGCAAAAGCCAGGGTGAAAGCCAGCCGCGCTGATCTCAAACAAAAAGAGGAATCGGTAATTTCAGATGTGTGGTCTGCCTTCTACAACATGCAGACCGCGGCTCAGCAGGTGGATTCCAGTGAAACCCTGCTCATCAGCTCCAAGGAGTCATTCCAGGTTTCCCTTGCCCGTTATCGCGCGGGTGTTGCAGACATCGTAGAACTGCTCAATGCCCAGAGCACCCTCACTTCAGCCCGGACCCAACGGGTCCAGGCACAGACAGACCTCTTTATCTCCTACGCTGAACTGATGCATGCCATCGGCGCCGAACTTCCCGCTGATGGATTAAATAAAATGTCCATGTCCCAAACCAACAGGGAGGTTTCCACCAATGGCCGTTAATCCTCGGAGCCGATGCACCGTGCCCCTACTGGCAGCGTTTACCCTATTTGCAGCGTTTGCTCTTTGGGGATGCAAGAAGGAAAAAAAACAAGCCGCCGCACCACCGCCTCCAACGGTAACGGTTGAAAAAGTGGCCCTCAAAACGGTGCCGGTTCATCTAAAGTACGTTGCCACCACACAATCCATCAAAACCGTGGACATTCGGGCCCGGGTAGAGGGGTTTCTTGAACAACGGCAGTTTGTGGAAGGGGCCGATATCGATGAAGGCGATATTATTTTCGTCATTGAAAAGGCTCCCTATGAAGCAGAACTGGAAATGAGCCTGGCCCAACTGGCCAAGGACAAGGCGGCCCTCTCCTTTGCCAATGACCAGGTGAAACGCTACAAACCACTTGCAGAGCAGGATTTCGTGACCCAGGAATCCCTTGATGATTATGTAACCAAGGCCCGGGAAGCGGCTGCCGCGGTCAAAGCCGACCTGGCGAAAATAAAACAGGACCGGCTGAACCTGAGCTACTGCACCATGTACTCCCCCCTGTACGGCCGAATCGGGCGGACTCTGGTGAACGTGGGCAACCTGGTGGGCGCCGGCGGACAGGACACCAAACTGGCCACCATCGTCCAACTGGATCCACTCTATGTTTATTTCAGCCCCAGTGAAAAGGACCTGCGCCTGATTCTGAAATATCGCCAGGAAAAGGACATCCCCGTGGACATCATTCTAAGTGATAACACGAAACACCCTTATCCGGGAAAAGTGGATTTCATCGACAACACCGCCGACCCCATGGCGAACACCATCAACATGCGGGCCGTTATCTCCAACCCCAAAAAAACACTTCTACCGGGCATTTATGTTCAGGCCAGTCTCTTTTTGTGTGATGTACCAAACACCCCGCTCATAACGGAAAAAGCCATCGCTGAGGACCAGGCCGGCATGTACGTCTATGTGGTGGGAGCAGACAACAAGGTGGAGCAGCGGTCGGTCAAGGTGGGATTTCTGTATAAACATCAGAAAATCATCTGGAAAGGGTTGAAGGCGGGCGAACAGGTCATTACCGAGGGTCTTCAAATGATCAGGCCGGGCATGACCGTCCAGATTGCGGACGCGAAACAAAAAAACCAGGGGAAAACCAAGACCTCAGATGACCACGCAACCGATAAACAGCCGGCTTCAAAAACGAAACATGTCAAATCTAAAACAGAAGCGCGTTCCGGAACTGAAAAAGGGAGCGGCAAATCGTCCGAATCCGGAAAATAAGCAAGCCCTTTTGAGGAAACCCCATGTTTGTCGATTTTTTCATTGACCGGCCTATTTTCGCAGGCGTCATTTCCATTGTCATCTCTTTAGCCGGCGCCGTGTGCATCATGCTGCTCCCCGTTGCCCAGTTCCCTCAAATCACACCGCCAACGGTCCAGGTTAAAGCCACCTATACGGGCGCCAGCGCGGAAGTGGTGGAAAAAACCGTCACCACCCCCATCGAAGAGCAGATTAATGGGGTGGAAGGAATGACCTATATGTCGTCCATCAGCTCCAGTGACGGCACCAGCAACATCACGGTCACCTTTGAGGTGGGTTATGACCTGGATATCGCTGCCGTGGATGTTCAGAACCGGGTGACCATGGCCCTGCCCCAGGTGCCCAATGATGTGCGAAAATACGGCGTCACCACCCAGAAACAGTCCCCCGATTTTGTTTTAATCATCTCGCTTTATTCCACCAACGGTGCTTATGACGACCTGTTTCTCAGCAATTACGCATCCATCAATATCGTGGATACCCTCAAACGCCTTCCCGGTGTGGGGGACGTTCAGATATTCGGTGAAAAAAAATACGCCATGCGGTTGTGGCTCAACCCCAACAAACTGACCAGCATGGAAATGACCGCCATGGATGTGATCCAAGCCGTCCAGGAACAGAACGTTCAGGTGGCCGCCGGAAAAATCGGCGATTCACCCAGTCCACCAGGCCAAACCTTCACCTTTACCATCAACGCCCTGGGCCGTCTTGAGACCCCGGAGCAATTCGAAGACATCATCATCCGCACCCGGACCGATGGTTCCGTGGTGCGGGTCAAAGACGTTGGGCGCGTGGAACTGGGCGCCGAAAACTACGGCTGGTACGCCCATCTAAACGGCGGAAAAGCCGCTTGTATCGGCGTCTTTCAGTTACCAGGGGCCAACGCCCTGCAGGTGGCTAAAGAAGTGTACGCCAACATGGAACGGCTTTCAAAGCGATTCCCCGATGGTCTCAAATATGCGGTCAGCTACGATACCACGCTTTTTGTCAAGGCATCCATCAAAGAAGTGATCAAGACCCTTTTTGAAGCCATGCTGCTGGTATTTCTGGTGGTCTATGTATTTCTTCAGAACTGGCGGGCCACCCTCATTCCAGCCATCGCCATTCCCGTATCCCTGGTGGGAACCTTTGCGGTGCTTAAGGCCTTCGGGTTTTCCATCAATACCCTGACCCTGTTCGGGCTGGTCCTGGCCATTGGTATTGTGGTGGATGACGCTATCATCGTGGTGGAAAATGCCTCCCGTTGTATGGATGAAAAAGGGATGGGGCCCAAAGAAGCCACCAAAGAAGCCATGCGGGAAGTGACGGGTCCCATCATCGCCACCACCCTGGTTCTCATGTCGGTCTTTGTTCCGGTGGCATTCATGCCCGGCATTACCGGGCAGCTCTACCGGCAGTTTGCCCTCACCATCGCCTTTTCCGTCGGCATTTCCGCCATTAACGCCCTCACCCTCAGCCCGGCCCTGTGTGCGACCCTGCTTCGACCCACCCCCAAACGACAGGCCTGGTTTTTCCGAAAATTCAACCAGGTCTTTGACTGGAGCCGAAACCAGTACCTGAAGGCGGTTCGGTGGTTTATCAAAGCCTGGGCACTGGTACTGCTGGTTTTCGCGGGGCTTTTATTTGCCACCTATTACATGTTTCAACTGGTGCCCACGGGTTTCGTACCCTCGGAAGACCAGGGTTATTTCATGGTGATGATCCAGACCCCTGAAGGGGCATCCCTTGATCGAACCAAAAAGGTCTGTGATAAAGTGGAAAAAATTCTTGAAAACATGGCCGGCATCGACAGCATCGTCATGATCGGCGGGTACAATCTCTTAAACGCCGCCAACGATACGGCATCTGCGGCAGCTTTCGTAATGCTCCATCCATGGGACGATCGGAAAACACCCCAATTGAGCCTTGACGGCATCATGGGGACTTTTATGGGTGAGGTTCAGGGGATCAATGAAGCCGTGATCATCCCCTTTCCACCGCCGCCCATTCAGGGACTCAGCACCACCGGCGGGTTTGAATTCGAACTGCAGGATCTCACCGGCGGAAGTCTGGTGGAGCTTCGCGCCATGGCGGAAAAATTCATAACAGCCGGCCGTGAAAACCCGATACTCACCCCTTTAAGCACCACTTTTGAGGTCAACTACCCGCAGTATTACATTGAATTGGACCGAACCAAGGCCAAAAGTCTGAAAATAGCCATATCGGATGTCTTCAACACCCTTCAGACCTTTTTAGGGTCCATGTACGTAAACGATTTTAATAAGTATGGACGCGTATACCGGGTTTTTCTTCAAGCGGAAAAGGACTATCGGGCCAAAAAGGAAGACATCTCCAAGCTGTATGTACGTGCTGCGGACGGCAGTATGGTGCCGCTGAGCGCAATCGTCAAGGTCAAACAGGTCCGAGGGGTGCAGAACGTCAAACATTACAACCTGTTTCGGACCGTTTCCATCTACGGGGGCAATACCCCCACCCACAGCTCGGGGGAGGCCATCCAGGCCATGGAAGATTTATCCTCAAAGCTTCTGACAAGCGAATACGGATACGACTGGACCGCTACGGCCTATCAGGAAATCAAAGCCGGCGGCATGGCGCCTTACATTTTTACCCTCGCCCTGATCTTTGCCTTTCTGTTTCTGGCAGCCCAGTACGAAAGCTGGGTCATGCCCCTCATGGTCATGCTGGCAGTCCCCCTGGCCATCCTGGGGGCGCTTTTGGCGCAGCACCTCCGTGGCATCGCTAATGATGTTTACTGCCAGATCGGGCTGGTGATGCTCATTGGTCTGGCCAGCAAAAACGCCATCCTGATTGTGGAATTCGCCCGGGAATTGAGGGAACAGGGGATGTCCATCGTGGATGCCGCAGTTAATGCATCAAGGGAACGCCTACGCCCCATCCTCATGACCGCCTTTGCCTTTATTCTGGGGGTGGTCCCCATGGTGGTGGCCACCGGTGCTGGTGCTGCCAGCCGGCATTCTCTGGGTACCGCCGTATTTGGTGGCATGATCGCCTCCACATTCCTGAGCCTGGTGCTGGTGCCGGTGCTGTACGTGGTTCTCGAAAGACTCAGGGAGGGAAAGGGTACCAAAAAGGATGGCGCCACCAGCGAAACGAAAACTACCTCCATGGAGCAAGGCCCTTCAAAAGTCTGATTTATCGGTGTATAGTTCATTGAAAAATACCGTTAACTATAAACCGGCAGCTGTAAATGTTTACAAATTCGGCGCTGCCTTGTTTCAGAAAGGAGATTCCACAATGAAATTCTTTAAACCCTTATTTTTTCTGACAGGCATTTTCGTGGTTCTTTGGGTTATCCCAGGATGCCTGGGAAACTATGGCAAAGTCAGAATGACATCCGGCGATCATAATGCCACCATTCAGGAGTTAAAGGATAACTGGGAAAATTATGACATCCTCTATGCCGGTCTCGCAACCGATTCACCCTCCGCCATCATGTTCGGCCCGAAAGCTGACGGGAAGCGTCTCATCGGGAAAAAGTGGATGCCCGTAACGAGTCGACCTGTTGTTGAAGAGATCATCGGTTGGCTGGAGTCCTATATGAATTTTCCGCCGGTCCTCTATCAAATCCTGAGTCAGGAAAATGTCTTTTTCGGTTACATCTATACGTCGCCGACAGAACAGATTGTCATCAAACAAATCGATCCTGAAACCCTGGAATTGGAAAACATTCCGCTGCCACCCATCGATTACGGTCCTGGCGGAGGATGGATGTAAAATGCCCCCCATCCTCGCTATTGTTGGGCGGCCCAATGTGGGGAAATCGACGCTTTTCAACCGCCTGACACGATCGAAAAGGGCCCTGGTAGACGATCGTCCGGGCATTACCCGGGATCGACTGCATGGGGTCATTACCCATGAGGATCTTCAAATGACCCTGGTGGATACGGGCGGTTTTGAGGATCTCGGTCAGGATCCCCTTCAAAAGGGGGTGAGGGCACAGGTGGAAACCGCCATTTCTGAAGCGGATCGGGTCATTTTCATGGTGGACGGCCGTGAGGGGGTATTGCCGGGAGATGAGGAAATGGCTCGCTTATTACGGCGAACGCAAAAAAAGGTCTTTCTGGCTGCCAACAAAATCGACGGCCCTGAAAAAGAGCACCTGGCCAATGATTTTTATCAACTGGGCTACGAAATGGTTTACGCACTTTCAGCAGCTCATGGTTACGGTGTCAAAACGCTTCTTCACGAGCTGGCCAAGGGCCTTTCCCCGTCACGGGATACTTCAGAGAACTCTGACGAGATTCGCGTGGCTGTTCTGGGGAAACCCAATGTGGGAAAGTCATCCCTCATCAACCGAATTCTCAAGACCGATCGGCTGGTGGTCAGCGAATTGCCCGGAACCACCCGCGATACGGTGGACGCGACCTTTTCTTATGGCGGCAGAAAATATCTTCTCATCGATACCGCCGGCATACGCCGAAAAAGCCGGGTAAGGGAAAAAGTCGATAAATTTTCCATGATCAAGGCCATCAAAAGCCTGGATCGCTGCCACGTGGCGGTGCTTTTGCTGGATGGCGCAGAGGGGGTTTCAGACCAAGATGCGCGCATCTGCGGTTACGCATTTGAAAAAGGTCGGGGTCTTGTCCTGGCGGTCAATAAATGGGATTTGATCAAGGGGGATGCGGAAAAAAAAGATCAATTGGAAAGGGGCATTCAAAGACAACTGAAATTCATCGCTTTTGCCCCCAGAATCAACCTATCCGCCCTCACCGGTGAGCGCGTCATAAAACTGTTCTCCAGAATTGATTCGGTTTATGATCAGTTTGCGAGACGGATCAGCACAGCCCTTGTGAACCGGGCCATCCAGGAAATCATCGAAAAACATCCGCCCCCCAGAATCGGGCGTGGAAGACTCAAGTTTTACTATGCCACCCAGACCCGTACAAAACCGCCCACATTTACGGTATTTGTCAACAGGCCGGATATGCTTCATTTCTCTTACGAGCGGTTTCTGAACAATCAACTGCGGGTTCACCTGGGGCTTACCCGAACCTCCATAAAACTGATATTCAGAGAAAGATAGAAAAAGGATCTTCACTATTGCCGCAGAAGCGGTAGTAAAGCGAAAAGATTATCCCCTGCAAAAAGGTGTGCAAGGCTGAACATGGGGCCCACCAGAATACGGCCGATAATCCCTGTATGGGCAAAATTATCCAGCAAAATGATGCCGATGAGGACCAGAGGTCCGTAGCGCCCCCACTGCCGAAATTTTCTTGCCGCCTGGGCGGGCAAGAGGTTTTCAAGAATATGTGATCCATCGAGAGGCGGAAGGGGCAGGAGGTTAAAAAGACCCAGACCAAGATTCATGAGGATGAGCCATAACAACGCTTGCAGGTAAACCTCCGCGGGAAGTAAGAAGAAACGGATGAGCATCCCGGCAACAAGCGCCGCACACATATTGGCCATGGGTCCTGCAAGGGCCATTAAGATCACATCTTTTCGGGTATTCTTGAAATACCGGATATCTACGGGTACCGGTTTGGCCCAACCAAAATTGAACAAAAAGAGGCAGATTGCCCCCAGGGGATCGATATGAATAAGGGGATTGAACGACAATCTGCCCATCTGCTTTGCTGTGGGATCCCCCAGTTGGAAAGCGGCACGGCCATGGGCATACTCATGGATGGTAATGGCGAAAAGCAATACGGGGATTTTGACAATCCACTGTGAAATATCAAAGGACATCCTTGGCCTCTTTAGGCAACCCATTTTCATGATGTTGCATTGACAAAAATTGATGATCTCGCAAAAAGTCACGAATCTATCTATAGATGGCGTTGTAAAAGGTTCCATATACAAGGCGTAGTGGTTTTTCAGGATCGTAGGCATACATGTAGTATGTTGAGATTCTGAAAAATCACTGCAACGCAGTAGATGGGACTTTTTACGACGTCATCAAAATTTATTTCAGGCACTACATAACAGCAAATCATGTTTGCAGCAAGCGCGAAAAAATGTTCCCCCTTTCCTTTTCTAAAAGGAGGCCTTCCAGTTGCTTTTTTTTAAGAGAATTGATAAATTGAA
>CAZPQA010000126.1:0-7957 GCA_964588535.1 uncultured Desulfobacteraceae bacterium | reverse complement strand
TGCCCGATACTGAAATGGTGCCAGTTGGGGACATCACGGGATTTTCCGCTCAGGTAGGCAATTTTTTCAAGCGCATTGATGATGAATGCGGGTGTTCCCATGACCGTTGCGGCGTAAAGATCGGCCTGGCGTTCAAAATGGCGCATGAAAAAACCCATGATGTAACGGAAATAAATTAAGAGGGTCAACAGCATGGGAACCGACACCGAAAGATAGAAGAGAGTCACGGACCGGGCGTCGTCTTCTGAGATGAGCGCCGCCAGAGGAGACCATACATAGGCCATATAAATATAAACATCCGATAACCCGAATGAAATAACCATGAACCCCACAAAGAACAGGACGTAAAAGAGCAAATGAAAATATCGGGCATGGCCCATCTCATGGGCCAGAACAGATTCCAGCTCTTCCGTGGAAAGCGTGGACATCAGCGCATCGGTCACCAGGATGTACCGATAGCGCGGTATAATCCCCATAATGCCCGCCGTCATCATCCGCCCCTCAAAAATGGGCCAGCTGAGCAGGCGGCGGTAGCGGAAACCCTGTTGCTTTAAAAAAGCCGTCAGGTGCCTCCCTTTCTCGGATGCCTCCAGGGGCTTACACCCCCACCAGTACTGGATGAATTTCGGCATGACCAGCACCAGCAATGATAGAAAGACGGCAAAAAACAACATCTGACCGTACAGGCTGTTCAAAAAAGCACTGGAGGATGCCCATGGACTGAGCGAAAGCAGGTCATAAACAAACGTCAGCACAAACCATGGAAAGAGGACGGGGAGATTGAACCGAAGGTTGCTCAGCACAAAACTGCGCCTTCCAACATTCACGCGAAAAAGGTCCCGGTACGTGGGCCAGGCCAAATACCAGATAGTGCTCAAATAGAAGAGAAACAACGCAATGGCAAAGAGGCCCTGCACCACGGAGAAAGCCGCAAGACCGGGAACTGCCAGAAGCCATTGTTTGAGGCTGAAAAAATAGACGGCAGTGGCAAACAACAATATGGCCAGGATAGAAAGCCGCAGATTCAGCCGCTCGTACCGTTCCGCCAGTGCACCCTCGGGATACCGTCCGGAAGCGATACGTCGGTTAAAATAAAAAAAACTCCGGCGACAATAAGCGGCGAAAGCCACCCAGCAAATTGCAAGTCCAGCGATCGAATAAAGCAAAGAATCATCGGGGGAGACGTCGGAATAGCTGATATTAAAAATCAGAAGAACAACGATGAAATAAATGATATTGTTGAACAATAGTCAGGGCCTCGGCATTCAGCTGCGTTCCTCTTTGATGAATTCCAGAATGCCCCCGTCGGGCGAAAGTGACGGGTCCCCCTGCAGGGTAATCTCCAGGCCATAGCGTGCCTCCATATGGGAAAGCTCTTTTCGCTTCCGGTTTTGCAGATAAGCAACCACATCTTCGGAAAGCACCCCCTTTACCTGTAAAATCCCCTTCTTGCTCAATCCCATGCGAATACGGCGCAAGAATGAAACGGCTGCTGTTTCAACCGACGGCACAAGACCGCGTCCCTTGCAATACGCACAGGTTTCATAACTTACCGATTCTATGGAAGGCCGCAGGCGCTGCCGGGACAGTTCAAGAAGACCGAATTTAGAAATATTGGAAACGCTGATCTTGGCCCGATCCTCTTTTGCCTTATCCCGCACCACTTTTTCCACTTCCCGAATATGCTTTTTATCCCGCATATCGATAAAATCAACCACCACCAATCCGCCCATATCCCGGAGGCGAAGTTGACGGGCAATCTCTTCAGCGGCTTCAATGTTGGTTTTAAACGCCGTATTCTCCACTTGCTTGCCCGTTCGCCACCGACCCGAGTTTACGTCGATGGCCACCAGGGCCTCAGTGGGATCAATCACAATTGAGCCACCGGACTTTAAAGGCACCCGATTGCGATAAATGGTCTCAATTTGCTTTTCGATTTCGTATTGCGCGAAGATGGGACGCTTCTCTTTAAACAGTTTGACACGCCCCTGATGTCGGGGAGAGATGATCTTCATGTAGTCTTTCACCTTGCCAAAGGTCTCTTTATCGTCAACGAGCACCTCGGCGATTTCGCTGGTGAAATAGTCCCTTAGCGTTCTCAGACAAACATCCTGCTCTTTATGGACCAGGGTTAATGGCGATGCTTCCTGAACATTTTTCTTAATGTTTTTCCACATTCTGAGCAATCGGTTGAGATCCCTGGAAAGATCTCGCTTGCTCTGTTTCAGGGCTGCGGTTCTCACAATATATCCGACCCCTTCGGGAAGTTTGAACTGGGTCATAATGGACTTGAGTCTCTGGCGCTCCTCTTCTTCTTCTATTTTCTTTGAAATACCGCCTTTGCTCCCGGGCATCAAGACCAGATGCCGGCTGGCCAGAGACAGATAGGTGGTCAACTGCGCACCTTTGTGCCCCTGCATCTCTTTGGTAACCTGGACCAGAAGTTCCTGGCCTTTTTTTAAAATTTTTTCGATCCGTGGCAGGCTTGTCTCTTTTCTCGATTCTGGTTCTGCGGCGTAATATTCCGGATGAATATCCGTAACGGACAAAAAGCCATTCTTGTCACCTCCAAAGTTGACAAAACACGCCTGCAGGCTCGGTTCGACCCTCTCCACAACCCCTTTATAGATATTTCCGGTTTTCTGTTCCGTGGCGGCGGTTTCGATGTAAAACCCATCCAGCCGTCCGCCTTTAATTACAGCGATCCGGAATTCCTCCGCTTCGACGGCATTGATTAACATTTTTGACGCGAGTCCCAACGGTTTTCTCCTTGCTTTGGTTTTTCCATTTCCTGTTTTAACCGGTGCAGCGCCGACCCGTTGACCATCGGACTTTTGGGGCGCCGCTGTTTTTGGTTCTGGTTTTGGTTCTTTTGGCTTTCGAAATCCAAATCTCATTTAAAAACTGTGCCTCCCATAACGTTTAAGATGTTGATCGGCCTGGTACATGAAGGTTCTAATGGCAGATTCCCGACCCGGCTGAGTGCTGGCGTCATACGGGGTGTCCAGATAGGGAACCCTGAGCTTGTTCATGAGCGGCCGCACAATGGCGCTCGTGGTGATGCTCGGCATACAGGTAAACGGGTAAACATTCACCAGACCGTTATATCCCTCCCGAACATATTCCATCATGCCCGCAATGCTCAAACACGCCTCCGTGCCCAGATCGAAACTATACAAATCCTGTTCTCTGAGCACATCCTCCAGGTGGCTGACCTTGTGGTCCTTTGCCAGATCGATCAGCCCCGAAACCCTTTTATAAATCTGTTTTTGTCTGTGTTCTTGATAAAAAAGATCCCCGCCATGGGTGAGAAGGTCTTTCAAATGGTCTTTGAAACGGTCGAATTTCAATTGTTTGAGGCTGAAACGTAACCCTGTCTTGGCCGATCTGTAATGTTCATAACTGGTAAAATTGACCCACTCCGATATGGAGGCATTGACCACTTCCGCCCCGTACTTTTCCAGTATGCGGATGACGTCCTGGTTGGCTTTTACGTGGGTCCGTAAATAGATTTCCCCCACCATGCCGATTAACGGTTTCGGCGGAATCCCCGGGTCCATGACCGCCTTTACCTCTTTGATGACCGCTTCCAGCCGCGCAAATATCTGATCAAACTGCAGACCCTGCCCGAAACGCTCAAAAGCGTCTTCCATAAACGTAAGGCATTTCTCAATCACCAGATCCGCCAGTCCGGTTTCTTTCTCATAGGGTCTGACCCGCCACAACAACCGGTCCAGGATATCCCCCAAAACCAGGGCCACGTAGGACGATTTCCGAAGATCGGTCGCCCGCTCCGCCTCGATGATCCCGTCAAGGGAATATCCATCCGCAGTGGTCAGAGCACCGATCCTGAGTCCGCTGAACCCCGGAAAGGAATCCAGGACAATCCGCTGGTATTTGTTGTACATGCCGAAACGGCAAGGGCCGTCCGCTTCCGGCATGAAATAAACGTAGGCATCAGAATCAAATTCTGGTCCCAGGCGGGCCGATTCCTGCTTCATGAAATGGAGGATATCCCCCATGGTAATCTGGCAGGGAAAGCACTCTTTCCCCGACGTATGGGCCATGCCCAGATCCATCCCTTTAAAGGTCTCAAGAACCATTGCCCGGATGCCGAAACTTCTAAAATTGGCCGCCAAAAGATGGCTGCCCATCCGATTCATTTCCGGAATCAAGCAGGCTCGTTCCTTGAGACTGAACCGTCCCACCTTGTTGCTGAAAGATTCAAAATTAATGACGTTATGGGCTTTCATGGTCAATTGGCCAGCTTTCTCAGTTCTTCCGCTTCCTGCTGTGCTTTTTGCATACTGTTAAAAATGACGTTTTTATAGGCCTCCAGCCGGGTCATGACCCCGGCAACGGCACTGTGCTCATCCAGTTCCAGAATCATATAGGGTTTATCCCCCATAATATGCCGGTAAAAATGTTCCAGGAATGAATCCGCACCACACCCGAAGTTGGTCAGATGGAGACCAAAAAAGTCCGGGTTGGACGCCACGATCTTGGCGGCACGAAGAATTCTTGCGCCCATTCCCCAGTACATGGAGGGGAAATCAGACAGATCCACCGAAGACTCATCCATAAAGTCCATGGGTATGGCCTTGACGCCAATTTTTGCCAGATTGTGCCCCAATCTCAGATTCAACCGTTCATCATAGAGGTTGTAGGGCCTGCCGGTCACGACCAATAGCGGTTCCCCGGCGGGGTGTGATTTCAGAATCTCTGTTCCTTTCTGGAAAACCGCCTTTTGGAACTGTTTTTCTCTTCCAAAGGCGTAGTAAAGGGCCTCCCTCACCTCATGCACGTTGAGCGTTAGTTTTGGCTGCAACTGTTCAGTTATTTCCAGAGCAAGGGTTTCCACATCATACTTGAGATGGACCACAGGGTTTAAAACATTTGTCATGTCAAGATCAAGGGCCATGCGGACCATGTAGGAATTGCTCTGCACCATAGGACAGTAAAAGCCTTTTTCTTTGTCCTGGCTTTTTCCCATATTCACCACACTGGGGAGGAACAAAAACGCCGTCTTTCCCACCAGCTCTTTCACGTGGCCATGGGAGACCTCCACCGGATAACAGGTCTCCGCCGTCATGGCCTCAATGCCCATTCTGGAAAGATGGGCATTGGTGGGTGGCGTCAAAACAAGACGGTATCCCAGGCGGTCAAAAAAATGGGCCCACAAGACAGCGTCCTGCTGACCGTAAAGGGCCCGCTGCAACCCCACAGTGGGCCGGTCGCCCACCCGCAGGAGCGGCTTGTCCGGCAGGGTCTCGTAAACCCCTCTCATATAAGTTTCCCATATCTCCTGACGCAGTGCAAAAAAGTTTGTCACCTTTGTATCCCGGTTCCGGGTCAACTCATACCGGCCGCACTCTCCCCCCCAGATGCTCTTGCGCCCGTCAAAATTATAAATTTTCAATTTGCATTGGTTGTGGCACAGCGCATCCGCCCGGCAGGTTTTTTCGGCGTACGCCATGCGATCTTCGATTGCGTTTCTGAGTCCCCTGAAACTGGTTCTTTCCTGATTCATCAGACGCATCCGTTCGTGAACACTGATGGCGGCGCCATAGGCCCCCAGCACCTCACGATGCCGGGGCACGATGAGAGCCCGACCCAGAACATTTTCAAACGCGGCCACCACGCCCCGGTTCAGGGAAGGTCCGCCCAGAAACATGACCCGCTCCCCGACTTTCCTTTTTTCAACTACCCGGTTCAGGTAGTTGTACACAATGGCATAACAAAGCCCGGCAATCAGGTCTTTTGTGTCAACACCTTTCTGGTGGTAACTCACCAGATCCGATTCCATGAATACCGTGCACCTTTCAGCCAGCTTTACGGGCGCGTCCGATGACAGGGCGATATTTTGAAACTCCTCAACAATACTGATGCCATATTTGTTGGCCAGCTCATGGAGAAAGCTCCCGGTACCCGCTGCACAGACTTTGTTCATATCAAAATCCAGTGGATACGTATTGGCAATGGAAACATATTTTGAATCCTGACCTCCGATCTCAAAAATGGTGTCCACTTCCGGGTCTATCTCCACCGCTCCCCGCGCATGAGCCGTAATTTCATCAATAATCAGATCCACATTCAGAAAATCACCCACCACGTTACGGCCGGAACCCGTTGTGGCCGTACCGATGATCTCTATTTTATCGCCTGTTTTTTCCAGCAACTCTCTAAAAAGTTCCTGGGTCACTTCAACGGGTTTTCCTTTTGTGGGAACATAGCTTTTGCCCACAATCTCATGGGCCTCATCGATCAGTGCGTATTTGGTGGTGGTGCTGCCGATATCAATGCCCAAAAAAACCTTCTGAGGTTTTTTAAGGGCCCGCTTTTTAATTTCATTGGTTTCAGGGAAAACGGTTTTCTGAATTGCCAGCCTTTTTGTCACTGGCACTTCGCCCTCCCACTCAGATGCCAATTGTTTGAGCAGCGAAAGATCCAGGCGGCTGTTTCTGGAGCCCTTTTCGTTTTCTGCCGCCAAGGCTGCCAAGGCCACACCCAAAGCCCCGATGGAGGTATTGTACGGGGGCACCACCAGATCTGGAACATATTCTTTCAGGGCCTTGACCTGAAGCTCATTTAATGAAAGCCCTCCCACAAAGACCACCGGCGCTTCCAGCAAACGATTGGAAACAATGGTACTCATATAATTTCGCGCATTCCCCACGTGCAGACCGTAAATGATATCCTCGAGCTTCTCACCGCGGTTCTGCAGATGGATCATATCCGATTTTGTAAACACGGTGCAGCGGCAGGCCACGTTTGCAGGCTTATCGCTCTTTTTCCCCAATGAAATGAAATCTTTCAGGATCCGGTCGAGCTGGTCCTGGCTGGTGTTGACGTCCCGGGAATAAATGGCGGTGGCCAGACGCTGGGCCTGCTGGTCAATAAACGAACCGGTGCCGGAAGCACAGGGGCCGTTGGTGTTGAAGTAGGCCAGTTCCCAGTCCGATTGCGGATTGCGGATTGCGGATTGCGGATTGGCTCTCGCGCCATTTATGGGGGCCGAATGATTGATCTGAAAGAGGGCCGTCTCCTGGCCGCCCATGCTGATGATGGTTCTGACATGGGGTTTGACAAGCAGGGTACCAAGCACCTGGGTGATGGTCTCAAATTCGTATGGGGTATTGAGCCGCTCACTCAGTTGCTTGCCGTGATTTCCAGTAAATGAAATGGACCCAATGTGATCCTTGCCAAACCGATTGTGAAAATCCTCAATGAGCGCCAGGACCCGCTCATTGACTTTACCCAGGTGGCGCTCGTAGGGTGCCTCGTAGACGATTTCCCGGCCCCGGTTGATCACAACGCCATTCAAACTGACGGAACCGACATCAATTCCCGCAAAGAATATCTCTTTGTCCACGCTTCCTCTTTTTCAGCTTGGGCCCATTTCATTGCCCATATAAAAAATCTCCCCGGAGTGGTCCTGCCGGCGAATATAGCCCTTGATGAGCAGCCCTTTAACCATGCTCTCCACTTCATCAACGGATAACCCCATGGAATTGGCTATATCCTTTAGCCGAAGGGGCCTTCGTCTAACCATCTCCAGTAGTCCCTTCCCTTTCGTATCGCGTGCCATTGCGCTTTGTGCACCGCCGATATCCACCACAATTTCCGCGCGTTCCCCCAGAAAAAGCTTTATCTCTTCCAGTCTCTTACTGTCAAGGGCTTTGGCGCACCGATCCGGCGGCGGACGTACCACGGTGTTCAGTTGGATCTTTTCCGGTTGAATTTTCCGTATCAACGGCTTCAAGGCTCTCATCTCTTCTTCGGTATCGTTAATCCCTGCCAGGAGGATGACTTCCAGGTAGATAAGGCCATCAAATTCCGCTCTCAACTGTTTCAAGCCGTCCACAATGCGATCCAGTGTCAGGTCAGGATGGGGACGATGGATCGTTTGAAATGTGCTTGAAACGGCACTGGACAGGGTGGGCATAATCAGGTCCGC
>CAZPQA010000125.1:0-7987 GCA_964588535.1 uncultured Desulfobacteraceae bacterium | reverse complement strand
ACCTCGGTCCAGCAGATATCCCAATTGATGTCTGAGAAACGGATCGGTTCGGTCCTGTTGACTGACGGGCGGGGCGAAATTGTCGGCATTGTTACCGACAAGGATATTCGGGGCAAGGTTGTGGCCCGGGGGCTCGATTATCAAACAAAAGCATCGGAGATCATGGCGGCGCCGGTTCAAACCATTTCCGGTCATGCCGTCTGTTTTGACGCATTGCTTGCCATGATAAAAAGTCGGATTCACCATCTTGCCATTGAAGAAGATGGAAAGATTTCGAAGATGCTCACAACCCATGACATCATGGTAGCTCAGGGCAGTTCTCCCTACTTTCTTTTTAGAGAAATTCGGGCACAGCGACGGATCAGCGGATTGTACGAACTGAGCCGGAAGATTCCCTTGATCGTGCGCCCGCTCATCGAAGAGGGGGCAAAGGCCTGTAATGTGAGTCGGATGATCTCGGTGTTAAACGGCCATGTACTGGACCGGTTGCTCATGTTTCTTCAGGAGGAACTCGGGAAGGCGCCCCTGCCATTTTCCTGGTTGCTAATAGGCCGTGAGGGACGACATGAGCAGGTTTTTAAAATCAGCCAGACCAACGCCCTCGTCTATGGCGACAGCCCCGATGAAAGTACAGATAGGGAAGGCAAAGAGTATTTTAGAACCTTATCTGAACAAGCCATCAAACATCTGGTTGCGTGCGGGTATCCACAGGGCCCGGGCGATATTACCGCCGCGAATGCCGAATGGCGACAGCCTCAATCCATTTGGAATGGATACTTTCGGGATTGGTGTAGATTTCCAGACCGGGAAAGGAATTTTGACCCGGCTATTTTTTTCGACATCAGGTCCGGGGCTGGAGATGATTCGCTTGCTGACAAGCTGAAAGAGCAGGTCCATACCTTGGCCCGGGGAGATGCGCAATTCCTGCGCTATCTGGCACAGAATTTCATCTCACTAGAACCGCCTCTCTCCTTTTATGGGAATTCAGTGGTGGAAAAAGACGGTCAGTATGGAGAGACCTTGGATTTAGAAGGCAAAGGGCTTATTTTTTTCGTTGATTTTGCACGGGCCATGTCCCTGAAGTACGGCATCTGTAAAACCAACACGGCGGAGAGGCTCCGCTCCCTTCGAGAAAAGCAACATATTCCCAAGGACCTGGTCTCTGAACTCGGTGAGGCATATGAGTTGCTGATGCATATAAGGCTGGTTCATCAACTCCACTTGATAGAAGACGGGCGGGAACCCGATAATAAGGTCAGCCCCGGGGATCTCTCTGATCTGGAAAAACAATCACTGAAAGAGGTTTTCGAGGTTATCAGGCGTTTGCAGGATTTTGCGCGACTTGAGTTTGGATTTCCGAAAAAGGGTCAAGCATTGAGCTGAAATTCTTTCGGGTCTGAGTGCCTTGCCTGTGGTTATTGACGATTCATGCTGATTACAAAATTTATAAGGCGTCTTTTCCCATCTAAACAACCTACACATCCCGCTATCATTGCCAACAACCTGATCAGCGCTGCCTCCGACAAGAATTTAACCGTCCGGGATTGCGAATTTGTGGTGTTTGACACCGAGCTGACCGGTCTGAAACGGCGCAAGGATGAAATTATCGCCATCGGCGCCGTGCGCATAAAAAATCTACGGATTTGTTGTGAGGAGACGTTTTACGCACTGATCAAACCGAGGGGAAAGCTTCATACACCCAGCACCCTCATCCATCGCATAACACCCGGTGAACTGCTGGGGGCCGAGCCCATAGATGATGTTCTGCCCCGTTTCATTGACTTTTGCGGCGGCGCTTTTCTGGTAGGGCATCATGTGTCGCTGGATCTGAACTTCGTCAATCGCGCATGTGAAAATTACCTGGGCGGCGTCATCCAGAGTTCAAGCCTGGATACCATGCGGCTTGCCATGGATTACAAAGCGTCAATGAATGGTCCCTATTTCGATCATCACGAAAAGCAGATTTCCTGCAATCTTTCATCCTTAAGTGAAGAATTTCATCTGCCGAGATTTGAGGAACACCATGCCCTTCAGGATGCACTGCAGACCGCTTACCTCTTCATATACCTGGTCCACAAAATGAGATATGGGGATACCGGAACCGTAAGTGATTTCTTGAAAATCGGGGGAAAATAGAGCAGCAGAAAACCGCTGGAAGCGGTTAAGGAATTTTAGAATTTCTGGTCTTGTCCAGTGCAATCTTGTTGATCAGATTGGCCTGATAGCCGGCCCCGAAGCCGTTGTCAATATTGACCACGCTCACACCCGATGCGCAACTGTTGAGCATGCTGAGCAGCGCCGCGACACCGCCAAAGCTTGCACCGTACCCAATGCTTGTGGGGACGCCGATAACCGGGCAGGAGACCAGTCCCCCCACCACGCTTGCAAGCGCCCCCTCCATGCCGGCCACCACCACCGCCACGTTGGCATCAAAGATATCATCACAGGAATCGAGCAGCCTGTGAATGCCCGCAACACCCACATCAAAGACCCGTGCGACATTGTTGCCCAGGGTTTCCGCTGTTACACAGGCCTCCTCAGCGACGGGGATATCCGACGTTCCTGCGCATACCACAGTGATGCGCCCATTTTTAGAAACAGGGCGTGGGTTGAAAACCACCATTCTTGCCTCATGATAATACTGGCAATCCTCGAACTGTTCAGAAATGGCTTCAAAAACGTTCAGGCTGATGCGCGTACCCATAATATTGACATGGTTTTTCTCCATCCGTTTTGCAATTCCGACGATCTGGGAAACGCTTTTCCCCTCACAATAGATCACTTCGGGGACACCGGTTCTAAGACTGCGGTGATGATCTATTTTCGCGAAACCGATATCCTCATAGGGGAGCTTCTTGAGCTGTTGCAACGCCTCCGCCACAGAACTATGGCCCTTTTGAACCTGGTCAAGGATTCCCTTTAAATGTTCTAAATCCAACTTTTTTCTCCCCCCAAACATCGTTGAGTCGTCGATTGGTTGAGTCGCTACTGTTTTAATGGTATCAGAGGACCGACAAAAAAATCAAATTTTTTACCGAACCTTTGGGAGATTGAGCCGTGTCAAAACCAACGGGCCCATACAAGAAACATATCTACCGGTTAACCAGAGTCCCCCATAATCTTATATCTTGACACCTGTGTCCATATCCCTTAAATTTTCGCTCGTGTTTCGTGGGGATGGGCTTGTGAGCCTGCCCAACCCTAAAAAAGTGCTGTTCCAGGATGGCCATATAGATGCCGACGCCAAGAAATAATAAACTGAGCAAAACCCGGAATCTGGGCATTATCGCCCATATCGACGCGGGTAAAACCACCGTAACGGAGCGGATCCTCTTCTATTCCGGCCGTGTTCATAAAATGGGCGAAGTGCATGATGGTGAAGCCACCATGGACTGGATGGTAGAAGAAAAGGAACGGGGTATTACCATTACCTCGGCGGTTACATCATGTGATTGGCGTGGACACATTATCAATATCATAGACACGCCGGGGCATGTGGATTTTACCATCGAGGTCGAACGCTCTTTGCGTGTGCTGGATGGGGCCATCGGTGTCTTTTGTGCCGTGGGAGGTGTCGAACCGCAGTCCGAGACGGTCTGGCGCCAGGCGGATCGCTACCGGGTGCCAAAGATTGCCTTTATCAACAAACTGGACCGCGTAGGCGCTGATTTTTTTAGAGCCGTGGAAATGATCGAAAAACGTCTTGAAGCCGTTCCCCTTATCCTTCAGATTCCCTGGGGGGCAGAGGATCAATTTAAAGGTGTCGTCGATCTCGTCGGGATGGAGGCGATTTTGTGGGAAGATGAAACCCTTGGCGCTGAATACCGCGCCATTGCCATTCCCGAAGAGATGGTCGAAGAGGCTTCCCGATACCGGGAGCTACTCCTGGAAAAACTGGCGGATACCGATGACCGGGTGATGGAAAAATATCTTTCCGAGGAAGAAATACCGGCTCAGGAGCTGAAAGAGGCTATTCGGAATGCCACCATCAAAATGGCCCTGGTTCCTATTTTCTGTGGTACGGCACTCCGAAATAAAGGGGTTCAACCCCTTTTAGACGGGCTCGTGGATTACCTTCCCTCACCTCTGGATGTCCCTCCCATTACGGGGATTCACCCTGTTACCGGCGAGACGGAAATGCGCCCGGCAAAGCCCGGCGGTCCTCTCACAGCTCTGGCATTTAAAGTGATGATGGATCAGGGTCGAAAAATGACCTACCTCCGGATCTACTCGGGGACCTTAAAAGCCGGGGGAATGGTTTTTAATCCTGGGAAAAACGTCAAAGAAAAACCGGCGCGACTTTTGAAAATGCATTCCAACAAACGGGAACGCATCGATTCGGCATCAGTCGGGGATATCGTGGCGGCCATGGGTCTGAAAGTCACGACCACCGGCGACACGCTTTGTACGGAAAATGATCCAATCCTGCTTGAGCCCATACAGTTCAACGAGCCGGTCATCAGTGTGGCGGTAGAGCCCAAAAAAGTTCAAGATCATGAAAAGCTTCTGGAAGCGCTTAAAAAACTGTCCGAAGAAGACCCCACATTCAAAACCAAAATAGACGAAGAAACGGGCCAAACCCTCATTGCAGGCATGGGTGAATTGCATCTGGAAATCCTGACGGGAAGGCTTAAGCGGGAATTTTCTGTCGAAATCAACCAGGGGAAACCCCAGGTGGTTTACCGGGAAACAATCACCGCACCATCAATCCAGGAGGAGATATTCCAGAGAGAACTGAGCGGTCAACAGCATTTTGCAGGGGTTCAAGCCGAAATATCGCCGCTAAAAAGAGGATCTGGGAATAAATTTGTAAACCAATGCAAGAAAGAGGGGCTTACCGAAGAATTTCTTGAGGCGATCCGTCAAGGCATCAATGAAGCTGAAGGGGGCGGTTCCCTGATGGGTTATCCGGTTATTGACGTCAGGACAACCCTTTTAAACATTCAGATGAAAGAGACTTCCGATGCCATGGCGTTCAGGGTCGCCGCCAACATGGCCTTCAAGCAGGCCTTTTTGAAAGCGGAACCCATTCTTCTTGAACCGATCATGAAAACGGAAGTGCTGGTGCCCGAAGCGTTTACCGGGGATGTGATCGGCGACCTGAATGCCCGCAAAGGAAAAATTTCCCAGATTGTCAGCAAAGGATCAACCCAGGTATTGACCGCCAATGTTCCCCTGTCAAAAATGTTTGGTTACTCCACGGCCCTGCGGTCCGCTTCCCAGGGCAGGGGAACCTTTTCCATGCAGTTCAGTCACTACGACCAGTCGTAGTAGAGACAAGGCATGCCTTGTCTCTACTTTCTTTGGACCTCAAGCAGCGCTTTCCCTTTCCCGTAATCGATGACAACCCCATGGGACGTGATTTCCACCAGACGAAACCCGCTCTCCCCAATGGTATCCCCTTCCCTGTAGCCTTGCATATTAATGAAAACCCGACGCTCGGGAGGGTTGGGGGAATACATGTGGACATTGATTTCCAATGGACCCAAAACGGATTGTATCTCTTCGGGGAGGTCATCAAACAAGGGTAGGTTCTTCTTTGGCTGCGCTTCGGGAACAACTTTGACAGCAGCCGTCGGACGCTTTTCGGTGCTCTTTAAAGCCATGGGTTTTTTGACCGGTTCCGGAACCGGTTTTGGGACCACAATATCTTTCTTGGGTGGCGGAACAGCGGCAGCGGGTGATTCAGGCGCTTTTTCGGGGGATACAGTCACAAAAACCGTTTTCAGTTTGGCCTTTTCTCGAGATACGGGTAAGGGTTTTTCAGCAGCAGGGGGAGCGGAAGACGTCGGGGCTGTATTTTCCCCAGTTTTCCCGGCCACCGATAAGGGTTTGGGCCGGTCCTTGGGCAGTAGGGGCACGGTGCGCCGTGCCCCGGTAGGGGCACGATGCATCGTGCCCCTACCGGCGGAGTCGGCCAGGGCAGGCTTCGGCGCTTTGTCTTTGAGATCGCCCTCGGAGGGCGCTTTCGGCCAGAATATGACGGCCACAGCCACGAAAGTGGCCAGAAAAGCACCACCCGCCCAGAACCACGGATGGGTCTTTCGCCGGTTCAGACGTCCTTCCTGGTAAATGGCACTCAAATCAGGTGCCTTTTCCAGTTTTCGCTCCCGTTCAGCGCGTTTCAGGGCGTCTAGAATCAATGACATGTGGATGCCTTCCTAGGGTTTCGTCAACTGAATCAGGGTCTGCTCTCCCACAATGCCGTCCGGTTCTACAGCATAGGACCTTTGAAAATTCATGACCCGCATCTCCAGAATATCGTCAAAAACAGCCTCTTCCCTTTCGTCCCGGCCGTCGTAGCCACTTTGGCGGAGTCGGCCCGACACATCGCTTACACCTTCTATGCGGTTCAGCTGCGCCTTCAGCCAGCGCACATCGGGACCCGAATCCCCTTTCTTGAGGATGGCACTTTTAATGGGCGGCGGTTCCCAGATCACGGTGAAATCCCCGAACCAGAAAGGATCCAGATCGTTTCTGGACAGGGACAGCTGACTGTCCCCGAAATCCAGGAGCACCTCCTGGTCCTTGATCTGCATGGCAGCGACATAATGCCTGCGCCCCCGGTCATCGACCAGTTCCAGAACCGCCGGGCGGTTCAAGTGTTTGAGGGTGGTCCAGTTACCCCTGTCGTTGTAGCAGCGATAACCGACGCTGGGCGCCCACTCACAAACACTCATGCCCGACATGGCCGGTCCATCTGTGTTTGGAATGGCCAACCCCCAGTGCTTCAACAGAGATTGTAAGGCGTTTTGCATATGGGTATGGGTCTTTCCCCCATAAAACACGTCATCAAGGGTTCCGGGGGCTTCTCCGTCCTTCTTATTGGCGGCGCTCACCGCCGGCATTAAGGCGGTTTTGCTCGAATCCTCCTGCCATTGCGCCCACCATTGGCCGGGGTTCGGATCCTGTAAAAAAAACCATCCTGCCCCCAGGAGAACCAGAAACAGCAGCGCCAACAACCATCCCGTGACGCCCGGGCTCCGAACAAGGGCCTTTTTCCCCATAACTTCAGCGGCGGCCCTGCGGGCCAGGCTCCTGTTAACAACAGAACGTTTCCTACCGTAGGCGCCGAGTAGTGCTCGATCACTGATGGTATTGATCAGCCGGGGAACGCCACCGGACAAACGGTGTATGAGATGGAGCGTGCTTCGCGTAAAGAGCGGGCGCTTACACCCTGCCACCTCAAGGCGATGTTCAATGTAGGCGGCGGTTTCTTCAATTGACAGGGGCGTGAGATGGTAGCGGGCCGTAATCCGTTGCCCCAACTGGCGTAATTCCGGCTGGGCCATCATGCCCTGGAGTTCCGGCTGGCCAATGAGAAGAATCTGCAGCAGCTTCTGGGTGGTGGTTTCCAGGTTGGTCAGCAATCGAACCTGTTCCAATACATCGGTGCTGAGGTTCTGAGCTTCATCAATAATCACCACCGTCCTTTGCCCTTTGGCATGGATTTCCAGCAGATGACGATTCAAGTGATCGATGAGTACCTTGAGGCTTTCCGTGGGTGTCGGATAGGACACTTTCAATTCGTCGCAGATAGACGCCACCAGTTCCAGGGAGGTCTGTTTGGGATTCAAAACCAGCGCAACTTCAACCCCTTCGGGAACCTGTTCCAGCAGGCTGCGGCACAGGGTGGTCTTTCCCGTTCCCACTTCGCCGGTCAGCAGCACAAACCCCCCTTTTTCGCCCATTCCAAACAGCAGATGGGCCAGGGCCTCCCGATGGCGCTGGCTCATGAAGAGAAACCGGGGATCAGGGGTCAGGTCGAAGGGATTCTCAGTAAGCCCGAAATATGAAATATACATATCTTTCCAATCAAAAATAAAATGTTATCCGATGACATTGCGCGCTATTTTCCGGAAGGCGCCTCAAACACTGGCGGCCGTTTTTCCAGAAAAGCCGTCAAGCCTTCCACACCGTTTGGCTGCCCTGCCACGAAAGACAATAGATTCCGCTCATTTTCCAAATGGGTTTCGAAACTGGTGTT
>CAZPQA010000124.1:6259-7989 GCA_964588535.1 uncultured Desulfobacteraceae bacterium | reverse complement strand
GCAACAGGGGTTGACGCAGTGGCACAGATGTAAAGCGGAATCCCCACCGCCAGCATGAGCAGCATGGATGGCAGGCCCCCTCCCAGGTAGTGCGCAAGAATTTCATCGGGAACCAGGGTTGTAATCAGCCCCGCCAGGAGTATTCCCACGAGAAACCATCCGGCCATGTCCCCCCATACATCGGTCAGGGCATATTTGAAGCCCGCAATGATTTTTTGTGCCAGGGTGTGGTGTTTCTTATGTTCCTCGGGCGGGCAGTCCTTTCCGTCGCAGCAGGCATCCACAGGACAAGAGAGGTCTGCTGGTACTATTTCTTCATTTTTGGGACGGTTAAAAATATTTTCAGCAATACCGGCAGCGGTTGCCGTCGTGAATGCTGCAACGGGACGTGCCACGGTCATCACCGGGTCCAGGAGCGCATAGGTAATGGCCAGGGAATCAACGCCGGATTCGGGTGTGGATATCAAAAAGGCCGTGGTTGCACCGGTGTTGGCGCCCTGCTTTCGAAGGGAAACAGCGGCCGGCAATACACCGCAGGAACAGAGGGGTAAGGGAATACCCAGAAAGGCAGCCTTGAAGACCGATTTGAATTTCCCCTGTCCCAATTGCCGCGAGACGGCGTTGGGGTCCAGAAAAACACGCAGGAGACCGCTGACCAGGAGCCCGAAAAGAACATAGAGGGATGACTCCAGCAAAAGATGCCACGCTTCAAGAAAAACATTGATGACAAACGCCATTTCAATCCAACCTTCCCGGTTATTCGCGCACGTGGTCCAGACCGATTTTGAGCAGTTCAGCCACGTGGTCGTCGTTTAAAGAATAGTAAAGAATCTGCCCGTCCCGCCGCTGCTTGACCAGGTCCAGATCTTTCAGGCGCCTGAGTTGGTGCGAAACCGCTGAATCGGTCAAGCCGGTGAACGCTGCCAGGTCACAGACACACATTTCACCCCCTTCAAGGGCCATCACCATCTTAAGGCGGGTATTATTCCCCAGGACCTTGTAGGTAAGCGACAATCGCTCCAGATCTTTTTCAGGAATAGATTCTTTCCAGGCCCGTTCAACCCGATTGAAATGCACCACGTGAATCTGGCACCCGTCTTCCTTAAGAATTGTGTTTTTGCGTTGGGACATATTATATCCATTGAATATCTGAGCATATGTTCAGATACGATAATACATAAACCTTTGTGTGTCAAGACATTCGTTCATGGCATCTAAAACAGGATCGATAACAGGATGGTGTTTTTTTGGAAAATCATGAAGGTTTGTCCTGTGAATGGCGATTCGACAGGAGCGAGATAAGATATGGCCTGCCCTGAAAATTTGATTGGCGGCTCCGGATCAAAACCTGTTTGATCCGGAGCTGTTATTGTTAAAAAGATGTTTTTCGTTTAGGTTTCGGGGACTTTATCCAGTTCCGCCATGCGTTTCTGGATGTTGTCCAGAGCTGATTTTATTTCGGCTGCCTGTGCCTCCAGCATACCGAGTTCATCCGCACGATTCATGTTGTCGGGTGAATTGTACTGAGGGGCGTTCCCTGCCGCGTTGCCGCCCGCTCTGCGGGAACCTCTGCAATATCCACGACCTCTTCCCGAGCCTTGTCCTCGACCGGATCCCTGTTGGCCATAATTCGGCTGAAATCCTGAGTCCGCCCCCGTACAGTAACCACGTCCACCGCCCGTCATGGGGCCTGCCCCCATGGGTCCTGTTCTATTAAATCCAGGCATCTA
>CAZPQA010000124.1:3511-6159 GCA_964588535.1 uncultured Desulfobacteraceae bacterium | reverse complement strand
CGCCCGTCATGGGGCCTGCCCCCATGGGTCCTGTTCTATTAAATCCAGGCATCTACGTCACCTCCTCTCTTTTACAAAGGGCCGCCCCGCCCCCGCCGCCGTCTCCTGCAGCCCCGCGAAGGCATTTCGAAATGTCCTCCCTCAATCCGAAGGACTCTCCCTAGGACCAGGGCTTCTGACACCGTTTTCCTGGCTTGAGTTAGGATTCGGCCGAAGGTTTGTCTTGAGACATTCATCCGTTCTGCCGCTTCTTCCTGGCTGAGGCTTTCATAATCGCGCAGGCGAATGGCCTCCAGACCCTCAAGAGGGAGAAAAACCTCTTCCTTCCCTTTCGAATGAAAGGGATGAGGACGGAACCTGTCCACAATGGGAGGCCCATCAACAAATCTCGGCTTTCGCGGTCTGGGCATGGCGACCCCTTTTCGTTATGAGCATTTGACCATAACTTAAAGCACCGCTTGCAGGTTGTCAAGAATTATTTTGAGCATATGCTCATTTAAATCCTGCCCATCCCCATAGCGATTCAGATTAAAGTAATTGTAAACGTTGGAAGTTTCAAGGAATAACTTATATATTGCCGAAAGCCTAAAAGGCGGATTCCCCGGCTTCGCGTATCTTTTCCTGTTCAGGCATTTTCCTGGCTTTTTCCGTTGCCAGCATTTCCTCCAGGTTGTTTACATAATAGATGCAGAAAAGATACTCCGGATTACCCAGCCTGTCTTTGGTCGATGATACGATAAAGAAGTCTTTGCCGTCCTTCCAGAAAATGGTGCGGCCATCTTTATCATTCCATTCGAACTGTTCCGGCGGGCCATATTTTTCTTTGATGGTTTCAACAATCGCTGCAGCGTCAGGTCCGGCGGATATTTTGAAAAAGAGGGGCTTTCCCGTGTCATTTGAAAAAAAAAGCGTTACATCGATGAACGGTGTTTCTTTCAAACGCGCATAGCGGTACATAAGTTTGGTGGTATTGTGTTCGATGCGCTGACCTTCGGGCAGGTTCAGCTCACGGTTCAGATTGAAAAGCTGCGGAAAATACTTTTTGAAAAACGCATTTGAGTAAATGGTCAGATCAATGACGTTCTGTTGGCTGATGGCATCGGAACCGAGCTTTTCCCCCAATTTCCGGCGCACAGAACTCGAATAGTGCGAATTGGCGCCCAGATCAAAGAAGGCGAATCCCCGTATAACTTTCGGTTGCGGCGGCGTTTTGGAATTTTCGTTACTGCAACCGAGGTTCAGACATACCAGGATGGCGGCGAGCCACATGGTCAAAAGCATCAGTGATCTGTGTTGTTTCATTTCAAGGGTCTCTTTTCGGGTTTAGGTACATTTGTTGAGCATGAGGTCCAGGATCGCGGCATCCATATCCTTAAGTCCTGTCTTTATGAGGGTTCCAATGTTTTTCATGGTCGTCTCGGGTTTCGCATCAATGATGCCGTCATCGGGTCCGACGACCAGGCCCTGAAGCGCCAGGAGTGCGGATTTGGCAGCAGAAGCGGTTGCTTCACCCACCTTGAGGGCACAACTGCTTTTGGCCCCGTCACAAAGGATCATGGCAGTATTTTCCACGTGATTCTTGATGGCGCCCCCGATTTTATCATGGGTTCCCCCGAACAGGTAGCTGACTCCCGCCGCCACCCCTGCACCGCTTGCGACACAGCTGCCGCACAGGGGGCCGATTCTGCCCGCATGGACTTTGATGGTACAGGTGATGAGATAGCTCAGGGCAATGGCCCGAATGAGCAAGGCCGAATCTTCCAGGCTGGCAAACCGGGCGGCAGCCACTAGCGGGGTGGTCGCTGCAATGCCCTGATTTCCACTTCCGGCAAGGGTCATGGCCGGCAGCATGGCGCCGCCCATACGGGCGTCAATGCCGGCCGATGCATAGATGCCGGCCTCGATGACCATATCTCTCTTTAACAGGCCCTGGCGGATCAGGCTCAGCTCGGTCCTGCCCACACCGAGCCCCGGGCCATGGGACAGTCCGTATTCCACCAGCTTCATATTAAGATCAATTCCCTCTTGTATGAATTTGACATCATCGCTGTCCAGGCCTTCCAGCAGGTCCAGAATGTCTTGAAGGGACAACGAGGTAAGCCAACCTTTCAGGTCGTCCACCGCGCCGCCATCCATCTGGCTGCCAAAGGTAAAGGGGTGGTCTTCCCGGATTTTTCCATTCAGGCTGAGGGACTGAATATGGTTATGTCGGTCTGCTATTACGGCTTCAGCCGTTTGGCTGCCTGATTTGATGACGGTTTTGACATAGATGGACGTCTTTTTTTTATCAATGGTGACGGTGAGGTTGCCTTCGGCCAGCAATTGCTCCGCCTTATTGACGCCGCTGTCCCGAACGGTTGAAAAAATTTCCAAGCCGTTTTTCGGGTCTCCCGAGATGGCACCGAGAGCCGATGCCAGCAGAACCCCGTTTTTTCCACCGGATGCGGGGATTATGACACCCATGGCGTTTTTGTATAAGCTCGGGTTGACCGTTACCGCCATGGCATCAATTTTTCTCTCCGCCAGAAGGGAGGCCGCCGCGGCTGCACACAGGCCCAGGGTGGCCGGTTCCGTGCAGCCCAGGCCCGGTTCCGTTTCCATGTGCAGCAATGTTTTGGCTTTATTATGAAGAATGCTTTTGATGGCGT
>CAZPQA010000124.1:0-3411 GCA_964588535.1 uncultured Desulfobacteraceae bacterium | reverse complement strand
GTTTCCATGTGCAGCAATGTTTTGGCTTTATTATGAAGAATGCTTTTGATGGCGTAACCCATGATTTTTTTCCTTTTTGCTGATGATTGTCCTTGTGTCGGCAAAACCCATAACAGGGATAAATATGGGGGCTTCCCTGTGTACGGAAAACTTTGAGCGCTATCAACAGTCTATTTCCCTTGCACCTTTTCTGCAACTGCTATATTTTATCGAGCGAAGTTCATTGACGATTAAAAGTTTTACAGTAACAATACCCCATACGAAAAAGGAGGTTTTATGACAGACCTAATGGATATCATCAAGGGAAGACGAAGCATTCGGAAATATGAAGACAAGGAAGTTCCGGAGGATCTGCTTAACCAGATCCTCGAATCTGTCCGGTGGGCGCCATCCTGGGCCAACACCCAGTGCTGGGAAGTGATTGTGGTGAAAGACCAGGGTGTTAAAGAGACCCTTGCGGAAGTTTTGCCCAAGACCAACCCCGCTCGAAAACATTTCACTGAAGCGCCCGTGATACTGGTGCTGTGTGGTAAACTTGAAAGCGCCGGCTATTACAAAGGTCAGGTGACCACCAAATTCGGGGACTGGTTCTTGTTTGACCTTGGGCTTGCCACCCAGAACCTCTGCCTGACAGCCCATAACCTGGGTTTGGGAACGGTCATTACCGGGCTTTTTGACCAGGGAAAAGCAGGTGAGATCTTGGGGGTTCCCGAAGGTTATGAATTGGTGAGCTTGATTCCGGTAGGCTATCCGGCCCATGAATCAAAACCGCCCAAACGGCGGGAAATCAGCGATTTTACGCACTACGACAAATTTTAGTGAATAAATGGAAGTTTCAAGGCCCTGAGGGGGAACCGCGAGCGCGCCAAGAGAGAGTAACGTGGAATTGCCTTGAGAGGTCGCTTTTTTAGCGAATCGGGACATTCTCGATGGGGTTTCTAATTTATTGTCTGATGATGGGAGGCAAATCGCTATGATGACGGATCATCTTTTTTCATGGAACAACGTCACGGACTTTTTTCATAACCGTCGTGGTTCTGCGTCGATATGGTTGATTGCGGCAATTTGTTTTGTGGTCGTTTTTTTGGGGATCGTTTTTTTACTCTCAGGGAACAAGATGCCAGACCGGCAACCGCCAACGGTTCCGGTTAAGTCTGAACCAGAAATTCGAGAACCCATCAAATCATACGCCGTTTCAAATAAGGCGCCGGTGGAAATTGAAAAGCCTGATCAGAAACCCAGGCCTGTGTTGGAAAAAGAGTTACCGGAAAAGCCGCACCAGCAGGTCCAGGAACCCTTAAACGCCGATCCTTCCAGTATACAGGATGTGCTTCCCGAAGATCCCCCCGGCAAAGGAATTTTGGCTCAAGACTTGAATAAGCAGGAACCAACCACCTCGCCAGAAACCCGAAAAACCCCCGAAGTTCCTTCATCTCTTCCTTCCGTAAAACCGCCGTTGCTTGCTGAAAATTCTAAACTCACCGATGAAACATCGACACCCGCACCACCCGCCGAAGCATCAGCGCCTTCCGAAAAGACACCTCCGCCGACCCCTGAAAGCGCGGCGGGTGTGAAGACCGAATCCGTTGAGAAAGACGTGAAAGAACTGACGGTTATGGTAGTGGCAGGAAATGTCCGTAAGGGTCCCTCTGTGAAAGAGGCGGTTATATTTCGAATAGCCCGTGGCGACAAACTTCAGGTGACCGATCAGAAAGGGAACTGGTATGCGGTACGCACAGATAGTGGTCAATCAGGCTGGGCCCATCATACTCTTTTTAAAGCGCCTCCACCCCCTCTTTCAAAAGCGAAGTCTGCAAGTCCTAAAAGCGGGAAGAAAGGAAAAGGAGTGATTCAAGGGATTCGCACGGTAGTTACAGACCCCAATCACGCGCAGATTATTTTTGAACTCAATGGTTACTATCCCCCCGAAATTATGGTTATTGAAGGGGAGGTGCCTCGGGTTGTGTGCGATTTTTTTTCAGTCCGGCTGGCGCCGGGCGTCAAGAAAAGCTTCCCCGTCAAAACAGGTGTGGTAAAGCGGGTAAGGGTTGGGGTTCACAAGGGATCCAAACCCAAAATACGCGTGGTGCTTGACCTTAATGCCGGTCAGAATTATGCCGTCGAGCAGTTCTTCTTTGAAAAAGAGAATTATTATGCGCTGATGGTTAACTCGGCCAGATGAGGCATTATTGATCTTTGAGTGAGTGAAACGGATGTTTTCTGGGAAAAGGCCGGAGTGGCAATTATGGCACATAAAGACTGCTTTTTTTCCAATCTTTGCGTGCTTCCTGAGAAGATTTCAGGAAACTGCGGCCTTTTTTGTCGCGAAGATTATAAACAGCATGCCGCAGGATAGAAACCGGCATGCCTCCTTTCAGGTTGCAGGTGATTTCGTACCGGCTGAATCCGGTTATGAGCCCCTTGATAATCTCCCCCTCAAGCAACGTGAAGAAAACCACCTGCCTTTCTTTCATCAGGGGAAAAAGGGATTTGTTTTTGATATGGTGCCTCAGACCAGGCGCAATAATCGGTTCCAGAGACAGTTTTGAAACCTTTGGGTCTTTTTTTATAAGTACCCGAAGTTTTTCAGCATTATCCAGTGGATAAAATATCTTTACATCTGTTTTGGACAAAACCGATTCTTCGGTGTCATGGCTTTTGATTTTAAGATCGTAGACCAGATTATTGAAGATTTCCGCGCGGATAATGTGATGACCATGAGTGTGAAATTCCCATGGTTGTTTGGATTCACAGGCTTCATCAAAAACCGAAGTAGCGTAGTTCTGATCCAAATATTCCTGAAATCCTGAAATAAATCCCATATCAATTTTGCAAAGGTCTCGCTCTGCCATATCCGGGGAAGACGGATTTCGAAGAGAAGACGTTTCTGGATGCTAATCTCCCATGTCTTTCTTCAGATTCTCTTCAAATTCTTTGAAAAACCGATCCTTTTCTTTCCAATCCGGTCCAAAACGCTTACCGAAATAATGTCCCAGCCTGTTGAAAAGCTTTTCCCATACCGGTTTGCCCTCTCCCAGCACCACATCTTCGAGGAATGTGCTGAGTTCAGCAATTTTTTCTTTGGGTAGGAAGGAAACCGCTCCCAATTTGATGGATTTTTTCAAGGAATCCGGAGAAAGCGCGTGCGCCGTCAGCATCACAGTGGGAAATTCCCTGGATACGGCTGTTTTGAGAAGCTCAAACCCGTTTACCCCCATAATATCAAGAATGACGATGTCATATGTATAGCTGAGAAGGTATTGGAGCGCTGTATCATAGTCCGTCGCCTTGTGGATGAGGCACATGTCCAGTTCTTCCTCCACGGTTTCCAGGACATCGGGCTCGTCGTCTACCACCAGGATAACTTTGTCCGTTAAAGCGCTTTTCTGAGCCATGATAATATTGCCCTCC
>CAZPQA010000123.1:0-8061 GCA_964588535.1 uncultured Desulfobacteraceae bacterium | reverse complement strand
ATTCCCAACAGGTAGCGATCATAAACGATCGGCACCACCAGCATCTCTTTTGTGCGGTAACCGCTTTTCTTGTCCCAGGTGAGGTCAAATGTCAGGCTGGGGTCAATGCATTGTAACTCATCGGAATTGCGAACATCCTTGATGTTCAGGAGTTTTCCCGTGGCCGCGCAGAATCCCGCCAGACTCTTTTTGCTGATGGGCACACGAATCTCTTTGGGTTCATCACCGGTTTTGATTTTTGAATAGATCTCTCTTTTTGCAGTATCGACCACGTAAACGGTCAATCGGTCCGCATCAAAAAAATCCAGAAGATCACCATGCAGTTCCAGGAGGATGTCATTGGTGTCTTTGGCCGAATGAATTTTGTTGGTGATATCATTCAGTTTTTTTTGGTAATCGAGCTGTTCCTCAAGGGTTTTTTTCCCAATGGCCATATCCGAAAAAATCCTCTTAGTAGTCGTTTTTTTTATAAAAAGTATAGATAAATAATCCATAGAGTCAAGGATAAAGAAATGAATAGTCATTGATAAACCGTTATTGATCCATATAAAGGCGCGCATCAATGATGTTTTCCCCGGTTATCGAGAAAGAGGAAAAGATCCAGGAAGAGAATGAAAGACCCCTTCCCACAGGAGATAGACGTGAAAGACCGTCCCTTTCCCGGGCTCACTCTCCACTGTGATGACGGTTGTTAGTGATAAATCCCTGCCGGTTGACACATAACTCCGATTTGCATATATTGATTCATCCAGGAAGCAGTGTCATCATTTTATGATTGGCTTCTATGGTGAGAGAAAATAGACTACAATCTGCTACACATGTGCTTCAAAGGTCTCCAGGGCTGACCCTGCTCTGACAGCAGGTCTCAACCCGGTACCAACCTGATATCCGAGGAGTTTCCAGACATGTCCAAAATCTCTAACGTTCTCAAAAAGGCATACAGGGATCGAGATTGGGATAAGACCATCAAATACGGAGCACAAGCACTCAATCAGAACCCTAAGGATATAAAAGTTCTGAATGATCTCGCCTGTGCCTACTTTAATAA
Organism: uncultured Desulfobacteraceae bacterium; assembly: GCA_964588535.1. GTDB lineage: Bacteria > Desulfobacterota > DSM-4660 > Desulfatiglandales > Desulfatiglandaceae > NaphS2. The sequence continues at coordinate 7,013 of CAZPQA010000123.1, read as the reverse complement.
GAGAGACTATGAGCGTTCCCTCGCCATTTGTGAAACGATTTATGAAATAGCCCCCCCAGACAACCTGACTGTTCAGGCAAAAGAACTTGGCGTCCGCTACATGAGGCACCATGAGATCTTGGGCGAGATTTACTATCTCAAAGGCCGGGACCAGGATTCCTTAAAGACATTTGAAAGGCTCAAGGTATTAGGGAATGTCTTCTCCAAAAAATACAGCCTTTCAGCCAAGATCCATATCAAGCACGATAACTTTGAGGGTGCGTTAAAGGAATATCAGGACATGGCAATCAATTGTCCAAGGCATGTTAATGAAGCCGCTAATGGTCTGCTTGACCTCGTTGAGAAGGATCCCCTCAATGATGCCTGCTATGAAACGCTCTTCAGGATCTACAGCGACTCAAAACAATTGCCAAGCGTTATTGCCGGCTATGAGGCGTTACGCAGCACCGGCAAGGCCAAAGAGAAATTCCTGTTTACCCTGATTAATATGTATCAGCTCTCCGGAGAGAGCGACAAAATGCTAACTGTCATCCAGGAAGAACTCCGCCGTCGCCCAGACAACCCGAATCTCTATATATGCTTTGGAAAAGCCTACCAGGCACGCGCGGATTTTCCACGTGCCAAGGTCTGTATAGAAAAAGCTGTTTCGCTGGATCCAGAAAATGCAAGAAAGTATCAGCAGGTTTATAAGGGCATGGTCCAAAGCATCCAGAAAACAGAGCAGAAACTTAAAAAAGCAGTCGGCAGTCACTTTAAGGCCAAAAGGCATCCAGAGGCCATAGCGACATGCGAGCAGCTCCTGAAGATCAGGCCTGGCCATAAGCAATACCGGCTGGCGCTTTACAAGGTCATTGAGAAATCCATTGACATCTATCTCGATGAAGGAAAAGCAAATGAGGCAGTCTCCTTGATTGACCGTCTTGAAGACTTCATAGACATCGTTCCTGATATACCAAAAAGAATCATGTCTCTAAAACAACGGCTTTCCAACAGTCGTATCCAAGTTTATGAGAATATGATTACCAGCAAGGAGATAACAGGGGAAGAATTGAATCGCATTCGGTGCGAATTGGCCGACATTTACATGGATCAAGAGAGGGAGGATGGTCGTGCCCGGGCCTTATTAGAGGAAGTGGTCCAAAGCGGCGGGTCTTATGAAAATCATGCGCGTTACAGCCTGGCTATGCACATGCTCAAGGCGAGAAAACTGGAGATCGCCGAGAGGCATGTCCAGAAATTTGCGGCGGGTCCTTGCTCGGATGAAAAGATAACGTCCCAGATGTATGATCTGGGCATTGTCTGCGAGGAAGTTGGTCTGAAACATCAGGCCCGCACCCTGTTTACCAAGATCCTTGCGAAAGACAGGACGTATAAAGACGCAACCCAGCGCATGGAAAGGCTCAAACAGCGGGGCAGCGGTACGGAAATTCCAGAGGCAATCCTGGTCGTTGATTTATGCGAATCATCCAGAATCATGTCCGTCTACGGGGATGAATCCACCTATCAGATCAAGAATGACCTTGAAGGGATCATGTTCCCGGTTTTTCGGGACTGTGAATCAAGTTTCATAAAGAGCACCGGTGACGGGTTCCTGGTTACGTTCCCTCATTCCAGGCAGGCTGTGGATGCAGCAGTGCGGATTCTTGACAGCGCCATAAAATACAATGAACGTGTTGCCGAGGGTCCTGAGATTCATCTGAGATTCGGCACACATTTTGGCGCGGTTCGCGTGAGGCCTGACAGAGACCGCCACGGTACCAATGTCAATGTTCCTTTCAGGGTGGAAGGCCTGAAGGCAAAGGACCTGATTGAGGTTGAAGGCGGCATTTCGCGGGAGAATTTCCCTGCTAGGGACCGCATTTTGATTACAGAAGCAGTAAGTCACGAAATTTCCGGAGAAGGGGGATTTAAGATCAGGTACATCGGCCTATTTGAGCTCAGAAACATTACCGGGATTCACAAGATTTACCAGATAATGACTGATTCATAAACGCAATATCTTTGACAAGAACTGAATGGCTGGATTGTCATTTTCATGGGTCTCTTGTTATACCGATGGTTTCATAATTCTCACGGAAAAAGGGAAGTTTCAGATATGACAGCTGATCAGTGATGTTTTTCATTTTCGGATTTCAATTGGCCCAGAATGTCCTCGATGCTTCCCGAATCTGCAATGATTTCCTCGCCGCTTCCCGCAAAGAAATGAATAGTCATTGATAAACTGTTGTTGACCCATTATAAAGGCGCGCATCAACGATGTTTTCTCTTGGAAATGAATAAAATGAGGATACCGTAATGTTAATTGACAGCCATTGTCACCTGGATATGAGGGACTTCGATAAAGACAGGGAAGCCGTCATCCGGAGGGCGCAAAAGGAGGGTATTGTTCATATGATTTCAATCGGGATTGATGTGAAGAGTTCCCAATTCGCCATTGACCTGGCCCGTAAGTACGATTTTATTTCTGCTACGGTGGGGTGTCATCCCCATGACGCGGATGAATGCAGCGCTTTAGATTTTGAGAAACTGACGTCAATGGCCGCTGAACCGGAAGTGGTGGCCTGGGGTGAGATCGGTCTGGACTACTATCGAAACTATTCGGAGAAGGAAAACCAGCGAAAGATTTTTCAGGCGCAGCTTGAGTTGGCACAAACGGCAAAATTGCCTGTGATTATCCATGATCGAGATGCCCACGAAGAGGTTTACGCTACTTTGGAAAAAATGGGTAAAGGGGAACGAAAAGGGGTTATTCATTGTTTTTCCGGGGACAGGGATCTGGCGGAGGCGTTTATTGCCCTGGGATATTATATTTCAATACCCGGTACCGTCACCTACAAAAAGGCAGAGCAAATTAAAGAGGTGGCCGCCACAATCCCTCTGGACCGCATGCTGGTGGAGACCGATGCGCCTTTTCTGGCCCCCGTACCCAGACGGGGTAAACGAAATGAACCCAGCCTTGTGATTCATACGGCCCGGGAAATTGCGAAACTGCGGGATATCCCCTTTGAAACCCTTGCCGAACAGACCACCCGAAATGCCAGAACAATTTTCGGTCTGCCCCTTTGAAAATGAAACCACCCTTCATCGATGAAAATCATCCCCTGGTTCTGGCCTCCGCTTCCCCCAGAAGAAAGAGACTGCTGGCACAAATGGGCCTTCCGTACCGGGTGGTCGTGAGCCGGGTATACGAAAAGAGCAGTGACGAAATCCCGGAAGACTTTTGCCGGAATCTGGCCCTTTTAAAGGCAAAGGAGGTCGGCTCCCGGGAGATGGGTTCCTGGATTCTGGGGGCGGACACTATTGTGGTAATCGGGGGCAGGGTGCTGGGAAAACCGGAAAATCAGGAAGATGCGCGTAAGATGCTTTCCGTTTTAAACGGAAAAGACCATCGGGTTATCACAGGCTTCTGTGTGCTTGATCACTCGGGAATGGTGGCCCATTGTGAATCCGTGTCCACTGTGGTCCGGTTTAAATCCCTCTACGAAGAAGAGATTGCCGGATACATCCGGACCCAAGAGCCTTTCGGTAAGGCCGGGGCATACGCCATTCAGGGAGTGGGTTCATTTATGGTGGAATCCATTTCCGGTTCTTACACCAACGTGGTGGGACTTCCCATGTGTGCTCTGATTAAGGCCTTGGTGCGATGTGGTGCACTAAAGTCTTTCCCATGATTTTTCAGTTTCAAGAGTTGTAACCGATTTCAAACTACCGACTCTATAGTGTACAAATGAGATATTACCATAGAGATCCGTACAAATCCGACGGATCGTGAATGTTTAGAGGTGACACAAAGATGGACGGAAAAATTTCCAGAAGATCATTCATAAAGGGCGGCCTGGCGGCTGCGGGGGCTGCTGTCGCATCTTCCCTGCCAATGCCGGAAGCTGTCAAAGCATCTTCGGTGGAGGAGCTGGCAACCCTCATTGATATCCGGAAATGCATCGGCTGCGAGGCTTGCGTGGAAGCCTGTCAGGAAGTCAATGAGCCCAAGTTTCCCGAACCGAAAAAACCCTTTCCAAAAATGTACCCCAGCCGGGTGAAGGTCTCTGACTGGTCCGATAAAAGGGATGTCATGGACCGGTTGACCCCCTATAATTGGCTGTATATCCAGGAAGCCAGCGTTAAGGTGAATGGAAAAGAAGAAACATTTACCATTCCCCGCAGATGCATGCACTGCCAGAACCCCCCCTGCGCTGATCTTTGTCCCTGGGGTGCCGCTTTTAAACTGAAAAACGGCATCACCCGGATCAATTCGGATTATTGTCTGGGTGGTTCAAAGTGCAAGGATGTCTGCCCCTGGCACATCCCCCAGCGTCAGACCGGCGTGGGGTTGTATCTGGATCTGCTGCCCGCTTTCGCGGGGAATGGCGTCATGTACAAATGCGACCGGTGCTACAATCGGATTGCCGAGGGTCAACTTCCCGCCTGCATCGATGCATGCCCCGAGGATGTGCAGAAAATCGGTCCCAGAGATGAGATCTTAAAAGAGGCCCATGCCATTCAAAAAGAAATCGGTGGATATATTTACGGGGAAAAAGAAAATGGCGGCACCAATACCATCTATGTTTCTCCCGTGCCCTTTGAAGATTTGAACAAATCCCTTGAAACAGGTCCGGGCCAACCGGATTTGGAACCCGTAAAAGATTCCATGGCTCAGGCGGACAACCTGGCAAAAGCCATGGTGATTGCTCCCATCGCCGGTATGGCGGCTGCTGCGGCAAAATTCTTTGTCGGCGCTAAAAAAAGCATGGGATCGGAGGATAAATAAGTTATGAAAACCTCAAATCAAACCAGATCGACAGCGGGAAACAGGGCGTTGCGCCGGGTGTTCATCCTGGCCATGATATTAACAACCTTCACGGGGTTCGGCCAGATGCCCATTTTTAAACGGTACTACATTTCCGATATACCGGGCATGGCATGGTCAGCCGATTTTTATGCAACGCATTTTCTGCATTACGTGGGGGCCATGGTGCTGCTGGGCCTTTTCGCCTATTTCATCCTGGATTACATCCTTACCGGAAGAAAGAAATTCCAGCTGACCCCTTCGGCCTATTTCCGAATTATCCTGATGGCAGGGATCGTTGCAACAGGTGTTTTGAGAGTGTTCAAGAACATGCCGGATGTGCTTTTTTCGCCGGCATTTACAGTTTTTATCGATATTTCTCACCTGGGTTTTGCCATGGCATACCTTTTCACGGCCCTCGTGCTGGTTTTGATGAAACGGGGCTGGACGCGGGAAACGGACCATTACCAGTTGGATTCAGTGTAAAGAGGCAATCCATGAAGTGTAAAAATCATCCCAACCGCGAGGCCGTTGTGCCTTGCCAGAAACATCAAACAGGTTACTGCAGCGAATGCCTTGACAATGGGGTCTCTTGTACCGATCCTTCCATTTACTGCAAGTTTCGGGACCGGTGTATTATCTGGGAAATGGGGCGGGAAGAACGGAAAAAAGACTTGTTTGAGCAGGGGGTCGAAACGGCTCAAGCGGCGGTTTAAGGGCCCGGCAAACACACTAAGGCGCTGTTTTGAGTGGATTCCTCAAAAGAGAGTATACTCTGAGGGATTGATCAATCCCTTTCAACGGCACAAGCCCCATATCATATGCCGGCCAGAGCCCCTCAATCATTTTTTGGGTCTCTTCCCCGATGATAATATCCCCGCCTTTCGCATGGTCCGCCAGACGGGCGGCCAGGTTGGTTACCGGACCCGTCGCTGTATAGGTCATGCGGGTTTCCAACGTTCCCTTAAAAACGGTCATCCCCACCAGGGCCACGCCGGAGTTGATGCCGATATTGACATTGACCGGTTCAAAACGGTCTGCCATTTCATGGTTGAGCTGGAGGTTTTGCTCATGAATGTCAAAGCCGGCTTTGACCGCATTGACCGCATTTGTTCTTGCGTCGTCGTTTTTGAAAATAATCATGAGCCCATCGCCGGCGGTTTCGTTGATATCCCCACCCGATCGGTGGATGGGATCGACAAAGTTGGAAAACATCTCTTCCACCATGTGGTTCACCGCCTCCGCGCTTTTGCTGGCGCTGAGCCGGGTGTACCCTTCAAGGTCCAGAAAGAGGACGGATACCTCCCGGCTTTCTTTTTCCTGTTTGAGCAATTCGGGGTTGGTTTCCACGATACGTCGCACCGACTGCGGAACAAAAGGGGAGAGATGGGCCAGCTTTTGGCTGATGTCAATTTTTTCCTGGGTCATTTCCCAGTGTCTTTTTGCGGCCATGATGGCATTGCCGGCCATTTCGGAAAGGTCTTTCATGAAATAGAAGTCTTTTCTTGTAAAACGGGCGCCGGGCCGGGATACCACATTAATGACGGCCACGATGTCATCGTCCGCAAATACGGGCATGGCGGCTTCCGGGCCGGTATCGACGGTTGTATCGTCATGCCTGACAATGGGGTTGGTTTTCGAAATGACCACCCCTTTTCTGAGTGCCAGGGCTTTCTGGATGGCGGGGCGGTTTTTCTTGCAGGAAAGGCAGTTGACGGGCTTGTCGTACAGGGCGCATTGAAGGGGTCGCGTGTATTTCTGCGCATCAGGATCCAGCATGATGATGCAGGTCTCCATGGATGATGGCATCAGGGTTCGGGTTTCCGCTCTCAGTACTTCCAGGATTTTGTTGACTTCCATGGTGGATGCGAGTTTTTTTGAAAGACGTCGTTGAGCTTCAAAGCGTTCTTGGTAATATTTTTTCATGTGAATAGATCCCGATGTATGGCGTTTGTTTTCTATCCTAATGATTCTGTCAGACGCTTGAACCCCTCTTCAATGGAAATGGCGGGCTTGTATCCCAGTTCTTTTCGGGCCGCGCTCATGTCAAACCAGTGGGCCGTAGACAGCTGTTTGGCCAAAAAACGCGTCATGGGCGGTTCCCCTTGAAGCCTGAATATCCTGTAGATCATTTCAAGGAGACAGCCTGCCGTGTACGCCAGACTGGCGGGCACGGTGCGATCGATGGGGTCAAGGCCGGCGGCCCCTACAATACGATCCATCAATT
>CAZPQA010000122.1:0-8074 GCA_964588535.1 uncultured Desulfobacteraceae bacterium | reverse complement strand
ATGAAACGAATGTCCCGCTTTTTTTCATGTTACCCGAATTTTTTGAGATGTTACGGTTTTTTTTGTGAGGCTTGAGCCAATCGAGGCGATGCTTGTCTTCGCTGTAGTATTCATGGACCAGATCGAGGAACAGGGCCGCTGTCCAGGAAAACCCGTCAGAGCCATAGCCTTTCCCCGTCCGGGAGTCGAAGTACTCATGAAAGCCAAAGCGCATGGGGAGCTGAATCATATCCCGGTTCATGGCATCGGCCTTTTCCACATACCCGTACCCCTTCAGCCCCCGGGAAATCATCCAGTTCATGTTGATCCAGACAGGCCCGCGCCAGTAGTTCCTGGAATCAAAGTCCTCCCGGGTCATGTCGTAATTCGGGACGGTGAAGCAGTTTCCCTGGTGAAGGGCGCAGAACGCAACAGAGTCGAGCGTTTCAAAAAGAGTTTGGGCCTGCTTCCTTGACGCGGCGCTTGCGAAAAGTGGCAGAAAACCGGCCGCGGTGGCGGAATGAATGAGGCTCCCGCCCACCGTGTCGAAGGACTCAAACTGTTTGCACTGAGGACACCAGAGTTGGCTCGATATGGCGCTGGATGTCCTCTCCACCCAGTTTTCCACTTCGGAGGTGTCTTGTTCCAGGAGATCGGCTATCATCAAGAGGTCTCTATTGGCCCGACACAAAATGGAATTGAATAGGACATCCTTAATCATGAAAGGGCATTCCTCGCGAATCTCTTCCTCCCTGTAGCCCAGGCGCCTGAAGAGATCCACCAGGTAAACATATCGATCGTAGTCTTCGTCGTCCGGTCTTTGATCAACGGGGATGCCGTGCTTCAGGTCTTTTCGTTCGTAGTCGGGAAGCGCTTGCCGGTCGACCCGTATCTTTTTCAAGGGTTTATCCCACGCAGGGGAGTTGTCCAGGCCTGACTCCCATGGGTGTTGAATATAAACAAGACCGGAGTTGTCGGGATCTCTTTCGCGATAAAGATAACGATGGAGGGCCATGAGCCTGGGATACATGAAATGGAGAAAATCCTTTGCCCCTGTTCTGCTACGGGCGCTCTCATAGATATGCCAACAGGCAGTCGCATGAATGGGCGGCATGGTGATCCCACTGGTGAGTCTTCCATCGGGGGACTGCCAGAAATCGGGCTCAGGGAAGTAGTGACCCAACGCCTCGGGGTTAAAAACGATCTGGGGCACCATGCCGTTCGGCCATTGGTGAGCAAACAGAGACCTCAATTCCTGCCGGGCCTTTTTCTGATCGTAGTGGGCGTTGCCTATGGCGATGAAAGCGGAATCCCAGTTCCACTGATGGGAATAGAGGCCGGGGGAAGGCCTGGTGTACGCACCCGTCCAGTTGGCCTTCAGCACTTGCCGTGCTGCCTTAACATACTCCTTGAATCCCTTGGCGTTAAAAAGTCCGAACATATTGAATCTCAACCGGTCCTGCTATTGCCCATTGAGGGACCAGTCATAATCAAGATATTTGGCTTTAATCTCTTTCTGATTTCTTTTCAACGTCTCCAGGAGTTCTCCCTTGGCGTATTTCAGAAAGAATCCCACAATGTCATCGTTGAAATCCTCGGCGTACCACTGTTTCATGCCTGATCCATAGGCATCAGAAGCAAGCGCCCGACCAATCGTAAAGACTTATCCTCTTCTTTCAGACACCTTGCCTTCACGGCCTTCAGAATCCGACCCGCCGCGGTTTCCTGCCAGAACCATTGGTTGAACTCCCTGCTTGATGGAAAATCCGAACCGGGGCGGGTTGTTGCGGCCTCGAAATAGAACGCCTTGAGGTCCTGGGCGGCAAGCCGAAGGGCCGTTGCAAGAGTGAGGTCCGCCTTGGGGATGACCGGTTGCTCCCCCGTACCAAAGGCGCCGAGAAATTCCGAAGCGGATTCGGGTGCAAATTCCACCACCGCCGTGCGATCGCGCTGCTCCAGGTTCAGGTCATACCAGGGGTGGAGCTCTGCGACCTCACGCCTGAAAGCCGATCGCAGCTTTTCCAGGTCGTTCTCCTGGCTGATCTGTTGTGTGAAGCCCACAGGACAGGACCAGCCATCCAGATCTTTATCATGCCCGTCTGTGCCTTCAGGGGCATCCTCGGGGAGGTCCACGAGTAGCGGACCCTCAGGTGCATCCAGAAGCTCGAGAGCCGCCAGAAGCACTCGGCGTTGAAGTTCCGGATTTTCAGGCGCTCCCAGGGGACGACCGAGTTCAAAGGGAACCCAAAGCGCCCGGGGAGGGCGGATCGTCTGCGTATGCTCGCGGATCAGGCTGATCTGTGTGGTGGGGATTCCTTCACGTTCCAGATAGTGCCCCAGCGCGCCCACGGCGCGCGTGCAGTGGGGTCAAACCGGTACCAAAAGGACCGCATCCACCCGGTCTCCTTTCAAGAGCCCGGCCAGGTTCCGGGCCGCCGGCTCCATTTCAGAGGGATCGGTGGCGCCCATGAATGAGTAATGATACGCAGCCACACTCCCGATGATCCCTTCCGCGGCGAGTTCCTTCAGCCGGTCCAGAGGGAACACAACATTCCAGTCCCGCTGGAAACCGGTGCGATCGTAGTTGGTGGAAATATGGGTCATCACCAGGTCTCTGGCTTTGATGTCCCCCGGGATCACCCGATAATCTCCCGACATCCCCTCAAAGGGTCGGTCGCCTCGTCGCTGAAGTCCTGCGGTGGAAATCAGGGCGACGCGCCTCTGTGAAAGGGATTGTCCCGAGACCCACGGTTGGTCTTCAAAAGAGGGGCAGGGAAGTTTGGCCAGGTGGGAGCGCATGGGCTCCGGCATTCGGTTAAGTTGGGCCATTAGAGAACTCCTTATTCTTGAAGTTTAAAAAAGAATATCATAAGATTTCAAAGAGTTTTCTTTACTTTGATATACGATATTATTCATTATTGGAGGTGTCAAGGAGTGTTGCGCGGGATTTTGGGATTCAGAATTGTGTTCATGGTCCCGAATACGGGATGGGGAGATTAGATGATGCTCAATAGGACGATCAGCGAGGTGGTTGATAGTCTCGTAAAAAGTCCCTAAGCCCGTCACCCCCGCGAAAGCGGGGGTCCATAAGCACCTGATGTCACTGGATTCCCGCGTTCGCGGGAATGACGAAAACGGAAAACGAACAAGCGAGTAAGAAAAATTCCTAAAGAACTTGGGGCCAATTTGTTTTCTGCCAAGGTCTGATCCCGCTTCCACACATCGGCTCTTCTACAAAGCTTGACATTTTGGACTATATTGTATATATTGGTGCAATAATTTGTATTTAATCATACAATTATATGTAATTATAAATACAAATGGATTACAGGCTTAACAAAGATTCGCTTTTTGACGTTCTTGGAGAATGGAACCGCTTCCTAAAACGCAGGGTACACCTGATTGCATGCGGTGGAACAGCCATGACCTTGCTGGGAGTGAAGCCATCAACAAAAGATGTTGATTTGATGGTCCCTGAAGTAAAAGAGCATGCCTATCTGACAAAACAATTGAAGGCACTGGGCTACAAGACGACGACCGGATTCGGCTGGAAACGGGATGGTGACCTTTTTCAATTCGACATTTTCAGCGGTAATCGCATCCACACCACCGAACTGATGGTTTCTCCCCTTGAAGAGGGCAGACACACTTTTATTAGGGAATTTTCTCGATTATATATCGGCATCTTAAACGACTACGACTTGATATCCAGCAAACTAATGAGGGGAACCCCGGTAGATTTCGAAGACTGTTTAAGTTTAGTGGTAGCACATCGGGACGAAATTGACTTGAAAAGACTTGTTTTTCATTTTCATGAAACAGTTTCCTTTGACGTGGCTGAAAATCGATTGAGGTCGAATATGGACCATTTCTTGGAATTGTTGCAAAAGGAGGAGCCCAATGGTAGCTGAAAAGCTTTTCGCTGGTCTGGCAAAACTGGGCATTTCAATGTTCGAACATGAGGGAACCCTGGATTTGAATGAAACCTTGGCCGAAGTTGTTAAAAGCTACGACACCCGACTTTGGGAAAGCTTTCCTGTTATGCTTGCCAATGCAGAAGAGCGCTACGCCTTTGAACCCGAAAAAGTCGAACAATATCTGACAAGCCAAAACCAGAAAGACGTTTTTCGGTATTTGATGCTTTTTTCAGGCGCCCTGTTTTCCCTTTATCATCTGTCATTTTCCTGGTGGCAAAGGCTGAAAGCCCAGCTCTCCAAAGAACAGAAGGTGCTGGTGAAAACCTGGAAAGATGATCTGGCTCACGATCGTACGCTTGTGTGGCAGGAAGTGAAAATTGATGCTGAACGCGCCAAAAGGCTGTTTGAACTCTATTTTGAAAAAAGGGCCGAAAAAAACCGGCGGCAGAAAGAAAGATTCGAAGAAATGTCTCTTGAATATGCGTTGTCTCAAATTTTTTCTTCCAAGCAGAAGGAGCTTTTTAAGAAGAAACTGGATGGTCTTCCCTTGACCAAAACCGAACAGGAATATTACTCGCGCACGGTCAAAAAGAAAGTGTTGGCTCTAGCGAATGTTGATCTGCACAGCTTATCCAAAAAGCTGCTGGGGCTGTAGGCAATTCTGAGGGCACATCTTAATTATTACTTTTGCTAATCCCGTAGCGCCTCATGGAGTTTTCGGCTGAATAGGAGGAATTCATTTCCTTCCCTTGTTCAGAACATCTGCTATTTTTTGTGAAATTTTCCAACCCACGGAAACTATACGCCTACTTTTTCAGATTGCTCACAGCCTTCGGTCCCCATGTCCCGGAGTCGTACGGAAGAAGGGTTTCAGCCCGATCGGAACAAGTTTCGCATCCCTTCAAAATGGGGGTCAGAAAGGCCCAGCAAAGCTCTACACCGTCCTGCCGCCAAAAGAGCATGTGATCTCCCAACATCACATCTAACAGCACTTTTTCATAGGCATCCAGCATTGGACCGATATAGTTCTGGTTGTAATTAAAATCCATTGTCACCGATCTTAAACAGACCCTGGCGCCGGGGTTCTTTGTCTGAAAGGTCAGTGATATTTTTTCATCCGGGTGGATACCGAGAATAAGTCGATTGGGAGTGATCTGCTCCCCGAGCGTCTGGCGAAACATGGAATGGGGGACCTCTTTAAACTGGATAACTATTTCGGTGCGTTTTTTGGCCATCCTCTTCCCCGATGTGAGGTAAAAGGGCACGCCCTGCCAGCGCCAATTGTCAATAAAGATCTTCATGGTGGCGAAAGTTGGCGTCAACGATTCAGGGTGGATGCCGGGTTCGTCGCGGTAAGCCGGGACCCTCTTCCCATCAATGGTCCCTGCCCCGTATTGTCCAAGTGCCAGGTAATTCTGAAGATCGCCAGTGGGAAATGGCCTGATGGTTCTATATACCTTAACCTTCTCGTCACGGACCCGGTCGGCCTCGAATAGGGAAGGGGGGTCCATGGCCGTCATGGCAAGAAGTTGCATCATATGGTTCTGGAACATATCCCTCAAGACACCTGCCTGTTCGTAGTATCCTGCCCTGTGTTCTACTCCGAGGGCTTCAGCAGCAGTGATGCTTACACTGTCAATGTAACCCCTGTTCCAGAGAGGCTCAAAGATGGCGTTGGCAAAACGAAACATGAGGATATTTTGAACGGTCTCCTTGGCCAAATAATGATCAATCCGGAAGATCTGATGTTCTTGAAAATGCTCATGAAGGGATCGGTCCAGATCGATGGCAGAGTCCAGGTCACGACCGAACGGTTTTTCTACGACAATCCTTGCCCAGCTATTTCCCTTTTCGCTTTCTGTTGATAAACCGGCTTTACCAAGCATTTGGGCGGTTGATTTATAAAGAGACGGTGGGATGGCCAAGTAAAAAACCCTGTTCCAGCGAGTGCCATGTTTATTGTTCAGTTCCCTGAGAGACTTGGCCAGTGCCTTGAAAGAGGGGAGTTCACCGTAGTCAATTGCCTGATAGTAAAGCGATTTGGAAAAGTCTTGCCACTTTTGAGCATCCAGGACGTTTGCGGTCTTCAAAGCCTTTTTCATCTTATCTCTGAATTCCTGGTTGCTCAGTTTGCTGCGTGCGCATCCAACAACCAGGAAGGGGTCGGACAAGCCATTATTGAGATATAAATTAAAGAGGGCCGGGACGATCTTTCTGGCAGTCAGGTCACCTGATGCACCCACGATAACAATCATACATGGATCCGGGTTCCCTTCCATGAGACAGGACTCAAAAGGAATTCCCAGATCAGGGGCTGTGGTTCCGGCTGTAGTGGCGCTGTCTATATTCCGCATTTCATCCTTGTTTTTCATGCTGGTATTTTCCCCTCATCCATTAAACTCTTATCTCTTATCTGCAGCCACTGTCGCATGTCCGCCAAACTCCCGTCGAAGGGCTGCCACAACCTTATCGGAGAATGAATCCTGTTTCTGGGAGCGGAACCTGCGCATTAGAGACAATGCAATCACCGGCGCTGAAACACCGGTGTCGATGGCCTGTTGAACCGTCCATCGGCCTTCTCCTGAATCATCCACATACCCTCTGATATCAGAAAGATCTGCATCCTTGGCAAAGGCGGACTCCATTAGCTCTAAGAGCCATGAACGCACCACGCTCCCCTGATTCCAAAGATGTGAGATTGCACCATAGTCCAGTGATTCAGAGTATGAAGATGACGCCAAAATATCAAACCCTTCGCCGTAAGCCTGCATCATACCGTACTCAACGCCGTTGTGGACCATCTTAACGAAATGACCGGCACCCACCGCGCCGCAGTGAAGGTATCCCTCTTCGGGGGCCAGGGTCTTAAATAGGGGCTCAAGGTATTGGCAGGTTTCTTTTTCCCCTCCAACCATTAGACAATAGCCTGCCTTCAGACCCCATATGCCACCGCTGACGCCTGCATCCACAAACCCGATTTCCTTTTCTGCCAACAGATCAGCACGCCGGATATCGTCCTTATAATAGGTATTGCCCCCGTCCACAATAATATCACCCGGAGAGAGGAGACCCTTGAGCTGCGCAATATGATCATCCACAGCAGATCCAGCAGGGAGCATGATCCAGACGATGCGCGGTGGAGAAAGTTTTTCAACCACCTCACTAAGGGAGTAGGCCCCAATGGCGTCTTCTTTTACAAGTTGATCCGTTTTGTCGGGTGTTCGATTATAGGCGATGACACTGTGCCCCCCCTGCAAGAGCCTTTTCGCCATATTCATGCCCATCCGTCCCAATCCGATCATGGCTATTTGCATTTTTTTGTTCTCCCTCCTGATAAAACATCGCTAATGGTTTAGACATACGCTTCCCCGCCCTTGATTATCCTTACTCGCCCTTTACCTTTTTGATGATCTTGGGAATAAAGAATGAGAAGATAAAAAGTCCAATGGAAAAAAAGACTTTGAAAGATATGAGCTCTCCCCAATTGCCGGATGCCCACACCTCTTTCAGGGTCCCTATAAAAAAAGTGAAGATAAAGGTCCCTACCATAATACCGAGTCCCGTACCCAAAAAATAATCCTTGAAACGGACCTTGGTCAAGCCCATGCCGAAATTCATGGGCGTGAATGGGAAATAGACCAGGCGCAGGTAGAGTACCGTCGCAAATCCATTTCTCTCGATGGCGTCGTCATATTTTTTGAGCTTGTCTCCTATAAGTGAAGCAGCAAATTCTCTTCCCAGGGTTCGTCCGATAAAGAACGCGGCGCTCGCGCCAAGCATGGCCCCGATCCAGACATATAAGAAACCCCAGTAGGCCCCAAAAATGGCGGCTCCTAACCCGGTGAGCAATGTTCCGGGCAAGAACATGCATACCCCAATGGCGTAAATCAACATATAGAGGACCGGGGCCCAGTGCCCTGCCGTTTCCAGGAAATTACCCAAGGCTTCCGCTGTCAGATAATTCTTAATCGGCGTGAAACGGATTAGAACAATGGCCAGGACGACAAAACCAACCAGTATGCCGGCCTTCACCAGGGCTTTACTACGGGTATTTGCGGGTTGTTTCGTTGCGTCTTCCATGGTTTTTCTCTCCTACTCTTGCAGTTCGCAAGCCCTCCCTTTGAGATGAAAAAAGAACTTCAGGCCTTTTTTGACCTTTTCTGAAAATATCTTGGGGG
>CAZPQA010000121.1:0-8086 GCA_964588535.1 uncultured Desulfobacteraceae bacterium | reverse complement strand
GTTCAGATCGTGCACCCTTGGCTGCCAGCTCGTCTAACACTTTTGATTACACCCGATGTCAAGGCCCTTAGAACAGGCGGATCAATTATGAGGTCGGGATGCTTTCCCCTCAGTCATGAGGCGGTAAATACTCGAATAAAATTGTCCCAGATGAAGAGGCCTTGGTATTATCAGGTCTGCTCCGGGAGGTTTTGAACGTTCAGCGTCATCGCTGTTTGAAGCATTAAACAGGGCGATGGGTAAATCCGGGTGGGTATGACAAACTTTTCCAATGAGCCATGCGGTCTTTTCGGGGTTTTTACTTTGATCTACCAACATGAGATGAAACGGGCCGCCCTTCAAGGCTTTAAAGCATTCACCATAGCTGTCAACGCGGGTGATGTGAAGGGGTTTGCTTGACAGAAAGCGGCAAAGCAGATTGATCAGGATGTTTTGACCCCCGATGAGCAGGATTCGCGCGTCTTTGATGGATCTCTTTTTGGGTCGATCGTCTGTTTTAAACGGGCTATGTTCCAGCGGCAATTTGACATGAAAGGTTGCCCCCCCCGCTTCATGGCGTGTTACCCCTATTTTTCCACCGTGCCTTTCGATGACCGCACGGGCCAGGCTCAGCCCCAGGCCTTTGTGCCCGTCTCCCTTGGTGGTGAAAAAGAGGTCAAAGATGTTATCCACCACATTTTTTTGAATGCCGGTTCCGTTTTCCTGTACAAAAATGTTGATTAGCCCGGGCTTTTCATCGGCCGTCAGGTAGATTTCCCCTTCAGCTTCAAGCGCTTCCACAGCGTTGGCGATGAGGCTCATAAAGGCATTGTGTAAATCCTTCCGGCACCCGTGTATGGACGATGAGGCATTGAGGGAGGTTTTGAAGAGGATTTGATCCTCCGGATTATTATTATCCTGCCCATAATTGATCCCATTTTCCGAACAATACGCTGCAACCGATGCTTCAATCATTTCATTTAGATTCAGGGGGGATATCTCGGAGGGCTGATAGGCCTTCTTCGCATAATCGTTCAACATTTCCGAAAGGGAGTTCCCGGGTTTGTCGCTGATTTCCCATTCCCGGGCAAAAGCCCCGGCCACCCTTTTAAGTGCCTCAAACTTTTGGGCTTCCAGAATGGCTTTTTCCTGTTCTATCTTTCGTTCTATTTCGATCAGATTTAAAAGCAATGCATTTCGGCCCTCGTAACGGGTTTTTTTAATGTGTACGGCACAACAAACCGATCTGCCCTCACTGTTTTTGAAGCGTAACGCACCAGGGGTCTGGATGCCGGTTTTTCCTTGAATAAACGCATCGATGGATTGTGTATCCTCCTGATCAAAGATATCCAACAGGCTTTTTCCGGCAAGTTCTTCCAGACTGTATCCCAGCCAACCACAGGCCGCCTTATTGGCATAGACAATCGTTTCCTGCTGCAGAAGAAAAAGCCCCCCCGGTACATGGGCCATCAATTCCCAGGCTTTTTCCAGATCCTTCTTTAAACGCGCTGTCTCCTTTTTGAGGAGTGCAATTTTTTCTCTCAGCCCACTGTTTTCTTCTCTGAGGTTGTGACCCCAGCTGCGCGCCTTTTTTTTCTGTACGATCTTCATCTCGCTCGCTGTTGAATTTTTGGGATTTCTTGAAACACGCTTGATGATTTTCGGGATATACCGTATCATATTTCATTTTGATCTTACAGTAGATTCATTGCTGCAATGGCAACGTGCCCTGAGGAGAAATCACGTGAGCGATTCACCTTTTGTTCACCTTCATGTTCATACGGAATACAGCCTGTTGGATGGGGCCATTCGAATCGACCGAATGTTGGAAAAATCCAAAGCACTGGGGATGGATTCCGTGGCCATCACCGATCATGGGAACATGTTCGGTGTGGTCGATTTCTTTGACCGGGCTACCAAAGCCGGTATCAAACCCATTATCGGATGTGAAGTCTATGTGGCGCCGGAGGATCGAAGGGATCGTACCCCCTCGCCCGATGGCCGTCCCAACGCTTACCACCTGGTTCTGCTGGTCATGAACGACCAAGGCTACAAAAATCTGAGTACCCTGGTGACCCTGGGCAACCTGGAAGGATTCTATTACCACCCGCGGGTCGATATGGCCCTGTTGAAAGAATACAATGAGGGGCTCATCGCCCTTTCAGCCTGCCTTGTGGGCAATGTTCCCCACCTCATCAGGATCGGGCAGATGGATGCTGCACGAAAAAAAACCGAGGAAATGGCGTCTATTTTTAACCGGGACCGGTTTTTCCTGGAACTCCAGGCCAACAAAATGGCGGAACAGCAGGTGGTCAATCGAGGCCTCAGAGAACTCTCAAAAGACCTGTCCATCCCCATGGTGGCCACCAATGACTGTCATTACCTGAACCGGGAAGACTACGAGGCCCATGACGTTCTGCTCTGCATTCAGACGGGGAAAAGTGTTGATGAGGAAAAACGGCTTAGATTCACGCCAAACGAGTTTTATTTTAAGAGCCGCAAAGAGATGGAAGAGGCCCTTCCCGATGACGCCCAGGCCCTGGACAACACCGCCCATGTGGCGAGTCTGTGTCAATATGAAATGCGGTTTGGCGAGTACAAGTTTCCCGTGTTCCACGTGCCGGAAAATCAAAGCCTGGACGATATGTTAGTCGAGGCGGCTCAAAAAGGCCTCGTAAGACGGCTGACCCGGAAAGAAGATGAAGAAGGTCAAATGACGCCTGAATCGCGCCGGGAGTACGAGGAGCGGCTGCAATATGAACTCAAAGTTATTATGAAAATGGGATTTGCCGGGTATTTCCTCATTGTGGCCGATTTTATCGACTATGCTCTGAATCACGACATCGCCGTCGGTCCCGGGCGGGGGTCCGCCGCCGGTTCACTGGTGGCATACTGCCTCAACATCACCAATATCGAGCCTCTTAAATACGGGCTCCTTTTCGAACGCTTTCTGAATCCTGCGCGAATCAACATGCCCGATATCGATATTGATTTCTGCATTCATGGCAGGGATCAGGTGATTCAATATGTGGCGGAGAAATACGGACGAAACAATGTGAGCCAGATCATTACCTTCGGCACCATGAAGGCCAGGGGCGTCATACGGGATGTGGGTCGAACCCTCAATGTGCCCTTAAGCGAGGTGGACCGAATCGCCAAACTGGTGCCTGAGGGTCCCGGCGTCAAATTGGACCGGGCTATCTGTGAAGAGCCGGAACTGAACATCCTTGAAAAGAGCCCGGGAACCCCGAAGAAACTGTTGAGCATCTCCCGGTCCCTTGAGGGGCTGGCCCGGCACGCGTCCACCCACGCGTGCGGGGTGGTCATCTCCGATCGGCCTCTTACGGAATACCTGCCCCTGTATAAAGGGTCCAAGGGCGAGATCATGGCCCAGTTTACCATGGACAAAGTGGAGCAGCTGGGATTGATCAAGTTTGATTTTCTGGGTCTTAAAACCTTGACCGTACTCAAAGAGGCTCTGAAGCTCATCGAAGCGTCCACGGGCCGGAAAATCGATCTGGATAGAATTTCCCTGGAAGACAAAGGCACCTACCAGTTGTGTGCGGATGGGAAAACAACCGGTGTGTTCCAGTTGGAAAGCTCGGGCATAAAAGAGATATTACGGAAGCTCAGTCCCGAAACGTTCGAGGACATCATCGCCCTGGTGGCCCTTTACCGGCCGGGTCCCCTCGGCAGCAACATGGTGGACGATTTCATCAATGGAAAGCATGGTAAGATCAAAGTATCCTATTTCCTGCCGCAGCTTGAGCCCATTTTGAAGGAGACCTATGGGGTTATTTTATACCAGGAGCAGGTGATGAAAATTGCTCAGGTGCTAGCCAAATACAGTATGGCTGAAGCCGATGAATTAAGAAAGGCGGTGGGGAAGAAAAAGCCCGAGGTGATGGCTCAACATCGGGCCCGGTTTATCGATGGTGCCAAGGAAAACGGCGTTAAGGCTCAAATGGCGAAAAAACTGTTCGGGTTGATCGAAAAGTTCGGCGGGTACGGATTCAACAAGTCCCATTCCGCAGCTTACGCCATGATTGCCTACCAGACCGCCTATCTCAAGGCCCATTATCCGGTGCAGTTCATGTGCTCCCTCTTGACCCAGGATATGGGAAACCAGGACAAAACCATCAAGAATATCGCTGAGTGCCGCACCATGGGAATCCAGATTCTGCCGCCGGATGTGAACGAGAGCCAGGCGGATTTTTCGGTTGTGGAAGACCAGATCCGGTTTGGATTGGCCGCGGTCAAGAACGTAGGGTTAAAAGCTGTGGAACTGGTGATTGCAGAACGAGACGCCCATGGGCATTTCAGTGGTTTGTTGGATTTCTGCCGTCGCATGGAAGGGAGCAAGGTCAACCGCAGGGTTCTGGAGGGCCTGATTCAATGCGGGGCCTTCGATTTTACCAAAGCCTTTCGTTCCAGGCTTTTTGAGGCCCTGGATGATGCCCTCAGGCTTTGCGGCGCCAGACATGACCCCAACCAGCTCAATATGTTCGGTTCCCTTGACCTGGGGGAAGGGGAGGCCGGTGGGCTGCTCGAATTGCCGGATCTGCCGGAATGGGATGAAAAAGAAAAACTCAGGCGGGAGAAGGAGGCCCTGGGGTTTTACATTACCGGGCATCCCCTGGACAGTCTTCACCAGGCCATTAAACGCTTCTCCACCTGTCTGGTGAATGATCTTCCCACACAGATGGATAAGGATCAGGTGAAATTGGCAGGCGTGGTGGAGAGCCTGAAGCTCAAGCGGACCAAACGGGGAGACAAAATGGCCATCATGCATCTGGAAGATCTGACCGGTTCGACGGAAGTGGTCATATTCCCGGATGTATTTGCTGATGCAGCGCCGCTCTTAAAGGGGGATGAGCCTTTGCTGGTCACGGGAACCGTTGAAATCGGGGACAAATCCGCAAAGGTCATTGCCAAGGAGATTAAATCGCTCCACGGGCTCGAGCTGAAAGCTGCCAGGGCGGTTATTATTTCGCTCGAAAAGGAGAGACCTTCAAAAAAGGTTCTGGAAGGTTTAAAGGATGCGGTCTTCAAGTATCCCGGAGATTGTAGACTCATGTTCAGGGTGGGGTCACAGGCGGATAATGCGGTTATGATTTCCGCCCATTTCCGGTACAGTATTTTACCGTGCCCTCAGTTTTTTGAGGAAGTGGAAAGCCTTCTTGGGGGGAGTGTCTGTGAGGTGGTTTCCTGAAATTCTATCGCACTAAACAAGGAGCTGAGTTTTGAAACAGATATTTTACTGGAGTTCAAAAGGTGCAGTCACAAAACCCATGCTGCTATTCGTCATGGGTCTGAGTTTTCTGGTGGCGGCGCCACATTTTTTTGGATGGGAGGGACTGAAAATGGCAAACGCTTCTGAAATCGTCACCCGTCAGGCCCATGGTTCCGGACGGTGGTTTCCTGGAAACAGGCAGGAGTTGAAACAAATGGTTGAGTCGTACATAAAAACCGCACAACCTGAGTCCGTTGAGGGCCGGATTGTGGCGGCTATAGCCCCCCATGCCGGATTCATTTATTCCGGTAAGGTGGCTGGCTTTACCTTTCGGGCCATCAAGGATAACGCTCGGAAGGTGGGGCAGCCGGAAACGGTGGTGGTGCTAGGGTTCAGCCATTCCGGCGGTTTTTCCGGTGTGGCCCTTATGGATGGCGACTTTATTGAAACGCCTTTGGGGAAAGGGGCGCTGGATACGGAAGCGGCGGAAATACTGGCGAAATCAAGCCCCCGAATATTTTTTAATTACGGACCTCACCGGGGTGAACATTCGGCTGAAAACGAAATTCCTTTTGTCCAGGCCGCATTGCCGGATACAAAAATGGTGGTGGCACTCATGGGGGATCACGACCCCGAAACCCTGGATGCCCTTGTGGGGGCGCTGGATGCCCTTTCCAGAAAAAAGCGCCTGCTGGTGGTTGCCAGTACGGACATGCTGCATGACCCAAATTACGATCTGGTCACGAAAACAGACGAGAAGACCCTGGAAAAGCTGCAGGCAATGGATTATGAGGGGCTAAAAAAGGGGTGGGGATATGACAACCAGATTCTCTGCGGCATCGGACCGGTTCTGGCCGTTATGAAGTTTGCCCGGGCACAAGGGGTGAAAAAAGGGTCGGTGCTTTATTACCGCAACAGTGGGGATGATTTTCCGGAAAGCCGCGGTCGCTGGGTGGTGGGGTATGGTGCCGCGGTTTTTGCAGTGGATTAGTGACGTCAGGATACGAAGTGATCTAGAATCCCGGCCGCACCGTACATTTTGTTTTCCGCCTGTTGCCAGACAATGGAACAGGACCCCTCTATGACCTCATCCGTGATTTCCAGACCCCTGTGGGCGGGAAGGCAATGCATCACGTGGGCATCTCTTGCCGCCACCTTGAGAAGCCCCCCATTGATCTGGTAGCCCTGGAAAATTTCAAGCTTTGTCTTTTCTTCCTCCTCTTCTCCCATGCTGACCCACACGTCCGTATACAGGATGTGAGCGCCTGCGGATGCTTCTTCAGGGCTCTCAAGAACGGCCAGTTCCGCGCCGGTTTTCTCAGCGATGCCTTTGGCTTTGTCAAGGACCTCCGGGTCGGGGCAGTATCCCTGCGGGCATGCCACGGTCGTATGTATCCCCGCCAGGGCGCAGACCATCAGCAATGAGTGGCACACATTGTTGCCGTCACCGATATAGGCCAGTTTCAACCCTTTCACCTGCCCCTTGACTTCCAGAACCGTGAAAATATCGCAGACGGCCTGGGTGGGGTGGGCCAGGTCGCTCAGGCCGTTGATGACCGGAATGCCGGAATATCGGGAAAGGTCTTCGACGGTCTGCTGTTTATAGACCCGGGCTACCAGAGCATCCAGATAACTGCCGAACATACGGGCCGTGTCCTTGATGGGTTCCCCCCGTTTGATTTGAAGGTCCCCCACCGGCAGGTAGATGGTGGAACCGCCCAGCCTCAGAATGGCCGATTCAAAACTGGTCCGGGTGCGGGTGGAGGGTTTCTCAAATAGGATGCCGATCACTTTGTTTTGAAGCACATCAAGGGTTTTCCCCTGCTTCATGTCGTGTTTCAAAACCTTGATCCGGTCAAAGATTTCAAAGAGTTGTTCAGGTGAAAGCCCCTGTGCCGTGAGGAATGACCCTGCCATTTCAATGCTCCCTTTCGGTGTCAAAAAGGATTCAGCTACTACCAAAACGGGAGAAGCAAGTCAAGAAATTTCTCGTTATTTAGAGGGCTTCAGGCATAAAGGACTTTCTTAAGGAAGGAAAATCCCAGGGTCAGAAGCGCTGCGTCATCGGTTTTGACGCGCTGGGCGGTATCGTCATCCACTTCGAATTGTTTTAAAAACGGGGTTTCAAAGACAAATTCCCGGAACATGTCCAGATTGTAGCAGGCCACCATTACTTTCTGTTGCTGGGATTCTACTATCGGCGTTGACGGATCTCTTCGGGGATGAAACAGGATATCCAGCATCTTGTCGTTCATGTCATTGTAGGGTAAAAGGCCCTGATTATTTAGCCATTGGGCCACGGTCCAGGCCTTTTCGTCCTTCAGGCCATGGCAGCGGGTGATGGGAAGCAGCGAGTAAAATTCTTCCGGTTTGCTTCTCTTCGGATCAATGCCTGAAGATCTCCCAAGCGGGTACAGGCGGCATGCGGTGGGCCGGTCATGGTAAACGGCGCACCCTTTGGGGGTTACAAAAGGACAGACTGCGTTTTCTTGAAGCATTTTTATGGATAAAATGGGAAAACCGGACTCCGGGTCCGGTCGATAGACCACATATCGGGCCAGAAAATCATCGGAATGGATGTCGAGACTGCTCTTGATCCTCAGGATGTCATAGGGGGTCAGGGGCAGGTGTTTGTTGCGGCAACAGGTGTTGAAACAGGAAAGTTCACTGTGGCATGAGAAGTTAAACGTATCCTCAGGTTTGAGCCGTTCTTCTTTGGGTGGCGGAGACTCTAAAAACATGGCTATTCCTTTTTTCGCTTTACTTCCTCCAGCAATCGTTTCGGGCTAATATTGAAATCGTCCAGGCTATCGTCATGATTAGGAACGTGAACGAAATAAGACCCACATATTCACCTGAATTCAAAAAAATATT
>CAZPQA010000120.1:0-8088 GCA_964588535.1 uncultured Desulfobacteraceae bacterium | reverse complement strand
TTCTTTCATATAACCACCGACCACCTCAACCCCCAGAACATTGCCTTCACTTCCTTCCAGAATCTTGAACATAGCTCCACCTCCTTATGGGTTTGAAAAAAAGCTAGCGACCAGCAGACAACTAGCCGTGATACTTAAAATATGCTGCGCAGGTCCCTTCACTGGATACCATACAGGGGCCAATGGGTGTCCCCGGCGTACACGCATTTCTGAAAAATTTACATTCCGGTGGCGTGGCAGCGCCCTGCAGAACCTGCGCACAGAGACAACCGGGCGGCTCATGGGCCGCCGGAACTTCCAGATCAAACCGATTTTCCGCGTCATGGGCAACAAAAGACTTCCGAATGGCGAGACCGCTGCCCGGGATTTTGCCCAACCCCCGCCAGGGGGCATCACAGGGTTCAAAGACCTCTTCCATGATGGCCCGTGCCCCCGGGTTTCCCTCGGGGGAAACAGCGCGGGCATACTGGATCTCAACCTCAGCCCGGCCCGATTCGATCTGTTCCACCAGCATCAGGATACCCTGAAGGATATCCACCGGCTCAAACCCGGTCACCACGCAAGGCTTATGGTACTGTTCAACAACATTTTCGTAGGACGATGTACCGATGATGGTGGTCACATGGCCCGGGCAGATAAACCCGTCCACTATGGAATTTCCGCTGGAAAGAAGGGCATCCATGGCCGGCGGCAAGAGTTTATGGGCGGAGAGCACCGAAAAGTTGTTATTCCCCCCCGTATGCGCCGTCTGGATGGCGGCCGCCACCGTGGGCGCGGTGGTTTCAAACCCTATCCCCAGAAAGACCACCTCACTCTCCCTGTTTTTGGAAGCGATTTTAAGGGCGTCAAAAGTGGAATAGACCATTTTCACAATGGCGCCCTCAGCCTGGGCCTTCTGCAGGGAAGATTCACTGCCGGGAACGCGTATCATATCCCCGAAGGTTGTGACGATAACCCCTTTTG
Source organism: uncultured Desulfobacteraceae bacterium (assembly GCA_964588535.1). Lineage (GTDB taxonomy): Bacteria > Desulfobacterota > DSM-4660 > Desulfatiglandales > Desulfatiglandaceae > NaphS2. The sequence continues at coordinate 7,125 of CAZPQA010000120.1, read as the reverse complement.
TTCGCGCCAGCTTCACGGCCCGATCGATCTCCTCCATGGCCGTTACGCAGACGGGGCAGCCGGGGCCTGATACCAGTTCAATGGTTTCGGGCAGAAGGCTCCGAATGCCGTGACGAAAAATGGCCATGGTGTGGGTGCCGCAGATTTCCATCAAACGAACCCGTTTCGTGGAAATGTCCCTGATTTTTTCGGAGAGTGCCCTCGCCACAGCACCATCCCGATATTCATCCATGTATTTCATAAGTTTCCTCAAATTGGCCCTTTTGTCCGGCACAAAGCATCCCGGCAATCACCGCCTGCCCAAGGCTCAACCCGCCGTCATTTGCGGGAACCTTTGCCTGGCTCAACACATCAAACCCATCAGCGCTGAGGGCCTTCGTCACACCGCTGAGCAACGTTTCATTCTGAAAGGCCCCACCGCTCAAAACCACCTGTTCCAGATTGTTTTCAGTCCTGATGGTCATGCAGATTTGATGCAACATTTTAATCAGGGTATTGTGAAACCGCCGGCTGATAACCCCCGTGGCTTCACCTTCCAGCAGATCCGTCACCACCCCCCGTATGATTGGCGCGGTTTCCATGACCCATTCTCCTGCCTCGGCGTGAATGTCAAAAGCATAGGCGCCTTCTTCGACGAGATTCTGGCACATTTCCAGTTCAATGGCGGCCTGACCTTCATAGGCAATTTCTTTTCGAATACCGATGAGCGCTGAAACCGCATCAAAAAGCCGGCCACAACTGGATGTCAAGGGGGAATGCACCCCCTTTTTCGCCATTTGCAGAATAATGGATGATGTTTCCCGATCCAGTTCCTGAACAAAGGGAATGGACAGATCAAACAGGTCCTCCCCGTAGGCGTGATAAAGGTAAACAAGCCCCATGCGCCAGGGTGATTTGGCAGCCGCATCGCCCCCGGGCAAAGGTACATAGGACAAATGGGCCCGCCGCGAAAAAGAAACCCAGTCGCAAAGCAGAACCTCGCCGCCCCAGATGGCCCCATCCAAGCCCAGCCCGGTCCCGTCCATGGCTAGACCGATGACAGGTCCCGGAAAGCCATGTTCCGCGAGGCAACTCACAATATGGGCGTGGTGATGCTGCACCGCCAGGGGTGTAAATTCATTTTGTTCTCTGGCGAATCTGGAACTGAGGTAGTCCGGATGAAGGTCATGGACCATCACCTCGGGACGAATCTCCAGAATCCGCCGCAGGTGCGAAACGGTCAAATTGAAAAAATCATAGGTTTCCAGGTTCTCCAGATCCCCCACATGCTGACTCAAGAAAGCCCGGTTTTTCTTGGTCAGGCAGATGGTATTTTTGAGTTCCGCCCCCAGAGCCAGCACCGAAGGCATTCCTGCAATGGATGGGGGAAGGAAAACGGGAACCGGCACATATCCCCGGGAACGCCGGACCTGTCTCGGAACCCCGTCCACCACGCGGACCACCGAGTCGTCTCCCCGCAGATGGATATCCCGGTTGTGGACCAGAAAATAATCGGCAATGCCATGAAGTTTTAGAAATGCCGACCGATTGTCCCGCGAAATGGGTTCCTCGCTCACATTGCCGCTGGTCATTACCAGGGCTACAAAGGGCCCCTCCATCAGAAGAACATGCAATGGCGTATAGGGAAGCATAACACCCAGATACCGGTTTTGCGGGGCCACCTGTTCGGAAAGGTCATGAGACGGTTTTTTTTCCAGAAGCACAATGGGCTTCTGGCGGGACGTCAACAATTCGGCCTCGGTCTGGTTCACACGAACTATTTCCCGGGCCACCTCCAGATCCTTCACCATCACGGCAAGGGGCTTTTCCTCCCGATGTTTTCGTCGCCTGAGCCGGACCACGGCTTCATGGTTAGATGCGTCTACGCAAAGATGAAACCCGCCCAACCCTTTGACGGCCAGAATCGCTCCCTGTTGCAGCAAAGAAATGGTCTCTCCGATCGGATCATCACACGGCATTTTCGTGCCGTTCGGATCATGAATTGACGGCACGGGGCCGCATGCCCAGCAGGCATTGGGTTGCGCGTGGAAGCGGCGGTTTGAAGGATCTTCGTATTCCTTGCGGCATTCGGGACACATTTGAAAGGGCGCCATGGTGGTGGCCATGCGGTCATAGGGAATGTCTTTGATGATGGTATAACGGGGGCCGCAGTTGGTGCAGTTGATAAACGGATAGCCATATCTCCGGTCTGATGGGTCCAGGAGTTCCCGATGACAGTCTTCACAAATGCCCACATCGGGAGAGATGAGTGCCGATCGCTCCCGGTGGCTTTCGCTCTGCCTGATTTCAAAGGTGTGTTGATGCTTGACAGGGATATCGGTCCAGTGTACCGATGAGATATACGCCAGTGGCGGGGGCGCCGCGACGACAGACGCTACAAATGCGGTGACATTCCGGTCCGGTCCCTCCACTTCCAGGTCCACACCGAAATCCGTATTGCCCACATGACCCGACAATCCGTATTGACCTGCCAGCTGATAAATGAAGGGCCGAAATCCAACTCCCTGAACAATCCCTTCAATGGCGCCGCGAGCCCGCCTTTTCATCGTCTTCAGTCCCTTCAGGACTTTCTTTTCAGTTCGCCTTTAAGCCAGTCGTACCAAGCGTCCAGACCTTCCTCTGTTTTGCAAGAAACTTCAAAAATCACCAGGTCAGGGTTCACCTTCAGTGATTCTTCCCTGATGCGCTCAACCGAGCAATCCACATAGGGCAGCAAATCAATCTTGTTGATGAGCAACGCTTTTGACTCGTGAAACATGAGGGGATATTTGGCCGGTTTGTCTTCCCCTTCCGTGACACTCAAGATCATCACCTTAAAATCTTCACCCACCTTGAATTCCGCCGGGCAAACCAGATTGCCCACGTTTTCAACCACCAGCAGGTCCAGAACGTCGAAATCAAACTCATGGAATGTATCGCGAATCATGTTGCCATCCAGATGACAGGCCCCGCCCGTGTTGATCTGCACCACAGGCACTCCCTTTTCAGCAATCCGTTCCGCATCCTGGGAAGACTGGATATCCCCCTCGATGACGCCCACGTTCAGCTGATCTTTCAAGGCGACAATGGTCTTTTCTAAAAGGCTCGTTTTACCCGCCCCGGGAGAACTCATGAGATTAAAGACCAACAGGTTTTTTTCATCAAAGATAGCCCTGTTTTCCTGGGCAATCCGATCGTTGGCCGCCAGAATATTTTTTACAACCGATACTTTCATTTTTCCCCTCGTTTCATTCATTTATGCGCTTGAACCTATCGCCAGGCGACTTTTCCAACAAAATACCGACATGACATCTACATCAAACACTAGTTCGCTAAGTTTAGATTGACTATTTTCCCCAAGGGTTGAGCAATGTAACACCACTAACTTCCATATCTGTTGTGTTCCTTGTTACCACGGTAAGATCATATGCAACGCCTGTAGCCGCAATCAAACCATCTATGGTTGGCATGGCTTTGCCTAATAATTCTGAATGAGCTTGGATTCTCCCCCAAACTGCCGCGATTTTGAGGTCAAAATCAATTATTCTGTTTTTAAATCTTTCTTTGAGGTCGTAATTCACCCATTTATGTAATTTTTCTTTCTTTTTACTTTCGGGTAATTTTTCGATCCCTTTGTGAATTTCGCCGATATTTAAAACGCTGATATATAGATTGGCCTCTTCAGTTTTTGTAACCCATTTAACAACTTTCGGACTGGGATTTTTTTTAATTAATTCAGAGAGAACGCAGGTATCTAACAGGTAGTTCATAGCTCGATATTTCTCGGGAGTTCTTTACTTCTTGTTAGATCTACGTCTTCTTTTGCGAGGGGACAGCTTTGAAAAAATTTTACCAAGTTAGTTTTGGGTTTTGTTAATTTTTTGTATTCGTCGATTGACAGAACAACGACTGCATCTTTGCCGTGCTTAGTTACTACCTGCGGACCATTATGTTGTGCTTTATCAACTAAATTGCTGAATTTGTTCTTTGCATCCTGAAGTTGCCAATGGTTTTCAATCATAGCGACACCCCCACCTTTTTTGAGGTTATTCTCTGGCTAGCCTGTCTAGAATATAAGCTTTGGGTCAATTGGTGTCAATATGTTTTTTGGGAGGCTATCAGTGTCAATAGATGGAAAATCCTTTATTCCACTTCCATTTCGACAATGGACAACTCCTGGCCTGAGAGGGTCTCGATATCTTTGCTGTCACAGAAAGGGCATTCAAATGCATAGTTTTCGATTTCAAATGTCTGTCCGCATTTACGGCAATTCCCGGTCAATGGAATGATTTCCATATTGAGTTTTGCACCTTCCAGTTCAGTGCCTGAAGTCATCACCTCAAAGCAGAACGAGAGGGATTCGGGTACAATGGCAGAAAGCTGTCCGATATGGATGAGAGCGGATTTCAACACCGTTGCATTGTGTTTCCGCATTTCCTCCTTAATCACATCCAGAAGGCTCTGCGCAATGGACATTTCATGCATGGGGCCTTTTCCTTAAACATGGGGCCTTTTTCTTGAATCTGCCCTCATCAACCCTGCTTCAATGCCATGGCCAGGGAATCGATTTTCTGTCTGGCATCGTTAAAAACACCCGACAGGTTCAGGGAATGGTTGGCGAAAATGCTTTGCGGCGATCCGTTAAACACAATCCAGGGCTCAAAATAGCACCGCTCCAGTTTCTCAAGGATCTTGTCCACCAGTGTCATGGCACCTTTTTCTACCAGCACCCGATTAAAATCGATTCTAATGGCTTTAAAGGATTCGTAAAGGCCGTAGGCGACGCCCTGAGCATAATAAAAATTATCGTCAATGTGGCGCCATGAAATATTGATAGATACCAGCTGCGTGCTCTTGCCCCTATTTTGCTTGTCACCGGCATCCACCGGAAGGACGGTTCCCTTGCGCTGTGGCGCATTGATCAATCGGGTATTCACACCCCCCATGAGCGAGGCATAGTCATCCACAAGCTCAATGAGGTTGTCGCCCCGGGGATAAAAGTGAGAGGCGCCCTTGACCAGGTTCTGGTAGTACACTTCCAGGTCGTCATAGGCATTCTCCCATTTGCTCTCCGCCGATGGGAACCACCATTTGCGGGGGTCGTTGGAGAGTGACGTAAAAGCATCCTCGACCTTGCGATCAATCTTGTCCGTGGTTCGCATTCGGGAAAGGTTATCCCTGAGCACACGGATATTGTATCGAACCACCTCCAGTTCACCGAGCTGAAAATTGGGCATGTTATCCAGAAAAACAGTAGGCCAGTAGAGATCATTGGGCAGCCAGTTCTCCTGCATCTGTTGGATAAGCATCTGGTTGGTTCTGACAAAGGCGGCGCCCTTCACTTTGGCATCATACTTGATTGTCGCTAGCGGTTCCGGCTTTCTTGAGTTAATGCTCATCACCACAAAACAAAAAATCACCAGAATCAGGATCAAGAGGCCAACCAGGAGTCCGCGATTCTTCTTTTCAGTTTTTTCCGCCATGGCTTATGGATTCCTCCCTAAAGCTATCCTCCGATTGTGAAAGCACACCAATGGAGGCATTTGATTGATGAAGTCCTATCGAAGGTTGATTTTAGAAGTGTGGGTACACCGTTGTCAACCCGTAAAGACCGGGGAGCAAAATAAACTGCTGACGTCCCGGCCCTTGCCGGTCCTACGCCTCAGATTTTTCCGGAGGGAGTTTGATCTTTTTAAACACCAGGTCATTCATATTCTGGGGGGTCACCATCCGCTGACTCAGTAATTCTTTGACACCTGTTTTGAAGGCATCCTCGTCATGGAAAGGATGGGTCCCCTCCACCACCTTCAGATCCGGGTAATCTCGCTTGATGGTTTCCACAAAAGCCTCTTTGAACGGGCACAACTGCACCAGGCATGAGGTTAAATGCACAGAATCAATCCCATAATCCACCAGGGCTTTCACCTTTTGCCAGACACGATCCGATCCCACGGCCGTTGGACAGCCGCCGCAACCAATAATGCCCACCAGGTCCAGGGGTTCGTCTTTCGGATAATCCGCAAATTTTCCGGCCCGGCTCCGCGCATTCCCCAGGCAACCGATCATTACGCAATCCATCTCCCGGGTCACGCTTTCACATCCCAGTATCCCTATCTTTGCCATATAGTCTCTCTCCTTTACCCTCGTTGTAGGGGCACGATGCATCGTGCCCTACAATGACATAATCACCGGATTGGCATCCGAATATCATGCTTATACCTTCTTCTCCATCGGGTAAGGGCACGATGCATCGTGCCCCTACGTTAGCCAGCGTTTCCTTCTTTTATAAAATTTCGCGTCCCGGTAACTGCGTTTGGCGCCCATCTCCGTTAACCCCAGGTAAAACATTTTGATGTCTTCGTTTTCCCTGAGCTGCTCTACACTGTCGTCCAGAACCACCTTTCCGTTTTCCATGACATAACCGTGCTCAGCAATGGAAAGTGCCAGGTGCGCATTCTGCTCCACCAGAAATACCGTAATATTCTGTTCCTGATTGACCTTTTTAATAATCTTGAAAATCTCGGCCACCAGAATGGGGCTCAAACCCAGGGAAGGTTCATCCAGCATCATGAGGCGGGTTCGCGCCATGAGGGCTCTTCCGATGACCAGCATCTGCTGTTCCCCGCCGGAAAGATATCCGGCCAGGGAATTTTTTCGGGATTTTAGAATGGGAAAATATTCCAGAACCGTGTCAAACCGTTCCCGAATCTCTTTGCGGCTCCTGCGGGTCCTGGTTGCCGCAATGAGGTTTTCATAGGCCGTGAGATTCTCAAACACGCAGCGTCCTTCCATCACCTGGAAGATACCCAGCCGAACAATCTCTTCGGCCTCTTTTTTATCAATGCGCTCGCCCATGAACTCTATGGTACCATCGGTCACCTCACCGTCTTCCACTTTCAACAGGCCCGAGATCGCCTTGAGCGTGGTGGTTTTACCGGCCCCGTTAGCACCGAGGAGGGCCACCACCTGGCCCTCCTTGACTTCCATGGAAAGTCCCTTCAATACCAGAATGACATCATCATAAATGACCTCGATATTATTGACGTTGAGCATGGCCTGACCCATTTTGGCGCCCCTGAATTATAATTCTAACCGTTCAATTTTTCCTGTAAGATGAAGCGTTGGAGCTTTCCGCCGGACGTTTTG
>CAZPQA010000119.1:0-8206 GCA_964588535.1 uncultured Desulfobacteraceae bacterium | reverse complement strand
GTTTCGTTCAGTTCCAACGGCAAATCATTGGCCAGGGCGGAAAGCGTGCCGGCCAGCACATCGCTGTGGCAGGGGCAGCCGGGAAGATTGATCACCGGAAGGCCGCTTTTGCTCTTGTATTTTTTTCCAAGAAAGCCCCCTACATTATGTTTGTGAAACTGCAGGCCGGTGGCTTCTGCTTCCTGGTCAGCCCCGAATCCGCCGAAACTGGCACATGTGCCGACGGCAATAACGTGGGTTGCTTTTGCCGCCAGTGCGTCTATGAGATCTTTCTTCGGTTTTCCCAGCACGGTGTCGGCAAGACCGGTTCCCGACGGTCCCTGAATAATGGATCCTTCCACACACAGGATATCAAGGGGTACGTCATCTTCAAGAATAGCCTGGTCCAGTTCTTCTCTGGACTGGTGATCGGCTACCGAGAGGGAAGGGTGCCAAAGCACCTTGATGGAAAGAATGTCGAAGAGCTCATAAATATCGGGGGACTCGGCGCTCAAAAAAGACCAGGTGTCGCCGCCGCAGCCGCCGCCTTGAATCCAATAGAGCGTCTTGGACATGGGCCACTCCCTCTCGATATGAATAAAGAAATGCGATGTATCGCTATGTATTTCAAACGGTTCGTTGAAATAACTTAAGGTATATTATCCTGAAACGGATACTGTCAAGAGTTTTGTGTGAAATCACTTTCTGCCGATTTTTTGCTGAGGCCCTAACTTCGAAATGACTCAGCAGGGTTTTAGGTGATAAAGTACAAAGCGGCTCAAAGATCAGGCCAGTGATCATTCCAGGGCGACGCCTGTTCATATTGATAAGCTGCCTGAAGGACCCTGGCATCATGGTGCCTGGGACCGATGATCTGAAGGCCCGCCGGGAGTCCCGACTCTGTCAGCCCGGCCCTGACCGTTGCGGCGGGATGGCCGGAGAGGTTAAACGGGTATGTAAATGCCACGGCACCCAGGAGAGGGATCGGTGCACCGTCAATTTCATTGGGCGGAGGACCCTCTGCCGCGAATGCCTCGGTGGGCATGGTGGGCGTCAGCAGAAGATCATAATCGTTGAAGAACCTCCAGAGGATTTTGTTCAACTCTGTGCGGATCTTCTGGATGTTGAATTTATCATGAAACGAAAGATCTTTTGCACTGTCCAGGGATCGTGCGAGGGTCCGTCCCAGTTCAGGTCTGATGTTTTCTAGATCTTCATACAACTGTCCACATAATTCCCAATTCATCAGATCAGACCATGCCAGGCTTACGTCCGGTAGGGGGCCGTTCCAGATGTCCACCTGATGACCCATCTTTTCAAATGTGGCTACGGCCTTTTTGACGAGAGCCATCACGTCTTTTCGGACTCGGGCATATCCCAGATCCGGGCTGAAACCGATTTTCAAGACCGCAGGTTGCGTTTTGAGGCTTTCCAGATAGGAAGCGCATGGTTGAGCGAGAGATTCGGGATCCGCCGGATGATCTCCTGCCGTGCAATCCATGTAGAGTGCTGCATCCATAACCGTCCGAGTGAGAGGTCCCAGAGTCCAGGTGCGCGTCATGTGGAGGTGATCTGTCGGTCCCATAGGGATCCGCCCAAAGGTGGGTTTCATGCCGAAACACCCGGAATAACAGGCGGGGATGCGGATGGATCCACCCGCATCCGAACCGGTGGCAAGAGGAACCATGCCTGCTGCCACGGCCGCAGCCGATCCCCCGCTGGATCCGCCGGGGGTCCGCTCCCGGTTCCACGGATTTCGCGTAACGCCGTACAACCGATTTTTTGTGAACCCGGTAAATCCGAATTCCGGGGTGTTGGTTTTGCCTACGATGATGGCGCCTGCCCGCCGCAACCGGGCCACCTGGACAGAGTCCTGTTCCGCCACATTCTCTTTATAGGGAATGGAGCCGGAGCTGGTCACCATGCCTTCCACATCTTCCAGGTCTTTGACGCCGATCGGTATGCCGGCCAGAGGACCCGGTGCCATCCCACTTGAAATCTGTGTTTCAATCCTTTCGGCTTCCGCCATGGCCCGGTCGGCCCGCAGCGCAACAAAGGCATTAATGACGGGGTTTACCGCCTCGATCCGCTCGAGTGTTATTTTCATCAGTTCAACCGGCGAAAGATCCTTGTTGCGGATCAGCGTTGCCAGTTCCCATGCCGGTTTATAAAGAAGAGATTTCATTGGAAGATCCTTTGGCCACTGGTGCCATCGACGATTTCGATTTCCGCCCAGGTCATGTTCGGCTATTGTGGTGAATATAAACCAATCATTTTTGGGGGTCAAACCTTAATTATCCATATGCCTTCACCGTTTCCCATAACGATACGGTCTGGTTTTTAATTTCAACTTGTTCCCTGTGGTATCCTGATATAAGATATACGGAAGATCAGGAAAGTAACTGTCAACCCGCTCTAAGGTTTAAAAAATGCAACAGTTTGCTGTACTGCAACTGACGGGATGTGCCGGGTGCGAGGTATCGCTTCTGAACGCAGAGGAATGGCTGGAGCAGTACGAGCTGGTCTTCATGCCGCTGGTCATATCTGCAAACGGCATTCCCGATGTGGATATTCTCATGGTCAGCGGCGGCGTGCGGACCGACGATGACCTGTACCGGTTGCGCCGTGCCGTTCCCCACGCGAAAAAGGTGGTGGCAGTGGGAACCTGTGCCATATCCGGTGGGGTGGCCAACCTGGGGAATCGGGATGAAGTTCGCGAGCTTTTTCTGGCCGAAGAGGACCGTCGACACCTGCCCCGGCTTCTCCCCAGATGCCGGCCCATTGCCGAAGTGGTTCCCATTCAACAGACCCTTCCCGGCTGCCCACCCACCCCGGAACTCTTTGTAAAACTCTTGTTTCACCCCAAAGATCTCCACATTGCCAAAACCGTATGCCAGGAGTGCGGCCGCAAGAAGCACAAGAAAATCCGCCCCCGCCATCTGGCAGGGGTTCTGCACGGCTCTGTGCTGCCCGATATATGTCTCATTAACCAGGGATATCTGTGTATCGGCATCTCAACCCGTGGCGGCTGCCATGCCCCCTGTACCAATGCTGGGCAACCTTGCGTCGGCTGCAGGGGCCCATCGGATGCCTTTATTCACAAGGAGCCGGAAAGTTGGTTGAATGCCATACGGAAAATCTTCTCAAAAATGACCGATGTTCCCCAGAATGAAATTGAGGCCGCCCTCCGCTCACCGCAGTTATCCCTTTTCCTGTTTCAGTTTTCGCATGACGCATTAACCGGGGCTTACCCCGATCAGAACGTTGAGGTTTTATGACATGGCAACCCTTATCTTTCCCTTGAGCCGAATAGAAGGCCATGCCCAGGTGGTCATCGAGGTGGAGGCGGGAAAAGTGCTTACGGCGCACTTCCAGGCCACGGAGTACCGTGGTTTTCAGCATTTTGTTCAGGGCGTGCCCGCTGAACAGATGCCGGTTATTGTTCCGCGCATCTGCGGGGTATGTTCCACCGCCCATCACATTGCAGCCGTCGGGGCCCTGGAAGATATCTACGGTGTGGTGCCGCCGCCGGTGGCGGTGAAGCTGCGGGAATTGCTGTTGCTGGGGCAACTCATTCAGAACCAGGCCACAAGCCTGTTTCTCTTTACCATGCCGGACTGCCTGGGCCTCAACAGCATCTTTGACCACTCAGAAGACCCCCGGCTTGAAGCGTTTCGAACCTACTTCGGTTCCCGTTCTTTAATGGTGCGTAAGGCCGGTACGGATCTCATCACTGCTGCAGGCGGGCAGGCCATTCATCCCGTTAAGGCGGTGGTTGGGGGAATGACCACCGGCATGTCTTCAGAGGAGACGGATGTGGTAAACCGGGAGATGAAAAAGGCCCTGCCCATTGCATGTGAACTCTTTGAGTCCTATTGGACAAAGCTGTTGGACATGGAAAACCGGATTGGCTCCTGGGGAGATAGTGCGCCGGCCTATTATGTCTCTGCGGCCGGAAAAGATCGACCCGATTTCGCATCCAAGACCATTTACATCATGAACCCGGATGGCACAGACGGCGGCGGCTTTTCAGCGTCGGAATTTCTGGGCCGACTGACCCACGAGGAGACGGCCTACAGCTTCGCTGGCAAGACCAGTTACAAGGGCCAGGTCATTCGGGCCAACAGCCTGGCTCGAATCAACATGTTTGAGCGCATGGGAACGGCCCTTGCGGACAAATATCTGAAACGGTTTCGATCGGATTTTGGCCGTCCCGCCCATGAACTGCTCCTTTATGATCTTGCCCGGGGGGTTGAGTTGGTCTATGCCCTCGAACGGGCTATCCAGATTCTGGAGGAACCACTCTCCGACACCGAAACGGCTGTGCCCCACACGGCGCGGGATGGGGAAGGGCATGGCCTGGTGGAGGCACCTCGCGGTCCTCTCATCCATCACTATGGCGTTAAAAAAGGGTTGATTGAAAAGGCGGAATTTATCATTCCCACAGTCCACAACGTCATGGCCATTGAACGGGCACTTAAAGTTGCGGCACAGCAATACATTTCCCCCCAACAGGTGGACATGGAGTTGGAGCAAGCGGTCGGCCGGGTGGTACGCGCATTTGACCCTTGCATCGCCTGTGCCACCCACTGACCTGGGAGGGCATGATGCGGCTCTTCAGTCTGAAAAAGGTTTGTCTTAAGGATTTCTGCGGCCCTAAATGCTTGACTGGACAGTCAGGGTTTCACGATACGCCTTCAAAAGGGCCGCGGCCACATGGTTGCACCCGCCGTCAATGTTCTTCAGTCTTCCCTGAACCTTATGAAGATGCTCGATCGTCTTAACGATGGGTGCGATCTTCTGGAGATAGAGGGGCGCCGCGGGGGTTTTTGTATGGAGGCTTTCCTGGATGGATTCGGCTGCCGACAGGCCGCTTTTAAGGGCCGAACCGATGCCCTCGAACGTGATGGGGAAAATCATGCCGGCCGCGTCCCCCACCAAGAGAATATTGCCCATGGCCGGTTCAAAGGTGCCGGAAATGAGCGGGTCGTGCAGCATGGCAATGGCGCAGCCGTCTTTCCACAGGGGTTTGTTTTCAGGATCAAAACCGTAAGGTAAGAGCGTACCCCTGATTTCTTCGGAAAGTTCGCGAATCCCAGACCCCTCGATTAGAAAGACGTCATCTTTGTGGTTCACGTTGAAACGGGGGCGAGGCAGTCCTTTGGGGAAAAACCAGTGGATATAGTCTCTATCAAGATCCAGTGAACCCCTGTAGCATTCCCTCACGGGCCCGGAGTAGGGTACTTTGAGGTTCGGGAATGTGGTACGCCGGACCACCGAGGTTGCCCCATCGGCCCCGATAACATATTGCGCTTTCAGTTCTCGTTTCTGGTTCTGACTTTGAATGACAATGCGAAGGCTGCCCTCTTCCTGAACCACATCAACAACGCGAGCCCCCGCTTCTAACATGACGCCGGATGCTTCGGCCTGTTTCGCCAGCCAGAAATCCAGGTCCTTTCGCCAGCAGAGTGGCGTGTGCCATTCAAGGTTTTGCACCTGGGCCCCGGCCACATGGAGCCTGTGACCTTTAAGCGCCGGCGGATTAGCCAAGAAGGATCTGGGAATTTCGCCGAACTCATCCCGAATGATGTGAACCGCCCAGTCTCCCATGATCATACCGGTACAGACTTTATCACGGGGCAGTGTTTTTTTCTCCACCAGCAACGTTTTGAGACCCAGTTCAGCGCACCGCTTGGCAGCCATCGCACCGCCGGGACCGGCGCCCGCAACGACAACATCAAAAGATCGTAAACTCCCCATTTTTTGACCCTCAAGATCAAGTTGGACAGAAGAATACCAGAAAATAAGTGTGATTTAGCCCAACTAAGGGCCTCGGCAAAAAATATCAAAACCTGTCCTTGACGCTTGTTACCAATGCCTTTACCATGTCATAACATTTTTTTCCAGAAGATCGACCGGGATATTATACACGCCAACAGGCGCCCGCTGGTATGTCGAGAGATCGATATTTCGAGCTTTTGAGTAAGTGCAAATAAGTAGAGGCCTTCGCATTATTCCAAATGGAAAAATGAAAAAAGACAAGAATTGCGATTACTTGAAATATAAAAAGCCTTCCAATTTCAAACAGGTGTTGTCTTTTCTGAAACGAAGGGCCATGGCAGGTGTGGAGGTGGTTACGGAGACCGGCTACTGCAGAACGTTTCGAATGAAGAATACCATGGGTTTTTTTACCGTCACGGACAACCCGGATCAATCGGCCCTGGAATTGAGGATCGCCTGTGAAAACATCGGGTGCCACACGGATATCATTACCCGGGTTCGCAAGATGTTTGACCTTGATACCGACTTTTCGTTGATCAACGAGCGATGCGCCAAAGATGAACACCTGTTAAAAGGAATGGTAAATGGTCATGTGCCCCGACTCCCCGCCGCCTTTGACCCCTTCGAATTTGTTGTGAGGGCCATCCTGGGTCAGCAGATATCCGTCCAGGCGGCAACGACCCTGGCTTTGCGGGTCGCTGCAAGAGCGGATTTAAAAAGTGATCGCGGTTATCCTTCCGGGCTGAATTACTTTTTTCCGAATCCATCCGAATTGCTGGCGCTTGACCTCGACGGCCTCGGGATTCCCCGAACCAAACAGGCAACGCTTAAAACCGTTGCACAGGCGATTCTGGATCAGCGTGTAAAGCTCACGTCCGATCAGCCTTTTGAAACGTTCAGTAAGGATTTTTCCGCCTTGAAAGGAATCGGAGAGTGGACCGTACACTATGTTGCCATGAGAGGTCTGAGGATGGTCGACAGCTTTCCCGCCGGTGATCTGGGGGTGATCAAAGCACTGACAAAGAAGGGTAGGGCGCCCTCGAAAAAAGAGATAACGGAGATGGCCGAACAGTGGCGGCCCTACCGGGCCTATGCGGCATTATGTCTTTGGAATGGTCAAGGAACCGGTTGATATGCCTGATGTATTATACAAGAAACCTTCTCCCGAGATGGGATGATCCGAAAACTCTGGATTTCTTGTTATCATTGGGGTTATCTTTTCCATGCTTTTACTCCTACCCGCCCTACACTAATTTTTCAAGGGGTAGGTGTCTCAGTTACATTGGCACAGAGGGTTCAAAAACGTCTGAGCGATAGGAGCTGACAAAATGATCTCATATTGCGGAATCGATTGCTCAAAATGTGAAAGTTATTTAGCCACTCAAGCGGACAGCGATATGGAACGTAAAAGAATCGCCGAGCAATGCCTTATTGAGTTTAATGTGAACATGAAGCCGGAGGAAATAAATTGCAATGGCTGCAAATCCGACGGCGTTAAATGCTCTTTTGCGGCAACCATGTGCGAAATAAGAAAATGTAATACTGAAAAATCTCAACCTCATTGCGCTGTATGCAGCGAATACAGATGTGAAAAACTGGAAAAAATTATCCAATCAGCGCCAGCTATCGGGGATGCGCTTGAGGCGCTCTCAAATTTTACAAATATGGAAAAATAAAAAGCTACGGATAATGCTCTCGCAAGATATCGAGGGGCTACGTCCTTCGAAACGGGTTTGATCCGCTTGTAATTACGGCCGAAGGGGATATTTAGTTTCTTCATGCGGTGCTGCAGGGTTCTGGGATGGACATCCAGGAGCCGTGCGGCGCCCTGGTTTCCTTCCACCCTGCCCCCGGTTATGCCCAGGACCTTTCCAATGTGCCTGAAGAATCTTCGGGATGGACGATTGTCCTCATGGATAGAGCCAGTCGATTCATTTGGGAAATAAGCTGCGGCAAAAAGGATAGGTCCCTTTTCAAAAAAGCCATCAAGACCATGGTAGAACTTGTCGACCAAACCGAAGACGTAACCCTTCTGACAGATGGGGAACGACGATATGGCAACATTCTCTTTGAAATATGCCATGAACTTTTGCGAACCGGTAAACCAGGTCGACCTCAGCGTTGGGTTCAGACAGCAGAAATTGCTTTCAACTCAACCTGGAGGCCGTCCATTTCACAAGTTGGTATGCCGATATGGGTTAACCAGCAATATATTCCCGACTAATGGGAGATTCCCCCGATAATTAGCAATAAATTACCATTTATAGTATTATGCTTGACTTTCCATTTAATTGGCAATATATTGCTGATTATAGCTGCAAATGGAGGTTAATCAGTAAAAAATGTCTTATAAAATCGATTTCTCTGTAGCAACGAGCCATCAGATCGAAACCGCCCTCTGCAAGCGCTTGGAAAGCATAAGGCTTTCCCGCAACATAACCCAAAC
>CAZPQA010000118.1:0-8267 GCA_964588535.1 uncultured Desulfobacteraceae bacterium | reverse complement strand
CACCAAAGGCCATGTCCTGATTTTTAATGAAGGAATGGAGCGGTTGACCGGATATACCGCTGAGGAAATCATGAATACCGGCCATCTCAGCACTTTTTACAACATTGACACGGCCAGGGAAAACATGCAGAAAATGCGCAGCGATCAGCACGGTCCTGTTGGCAAACTGAATCCCACCAATATGTCTATCATTACAAAAGCGGGGGAAGAGATTCCGGTGACCCTTTCAGCCTCCATCATCAGAAGCGAAGGAAAGGAGATCGGAAGCGTCGGCGCATTCACCGATATGCGCGAAATCCTTCAGATGCGCAAAAAATTGGAAGACACCCATCTTCAACTGGTGCAGTCGGATAAAATCGCTTCGGTAGGACGGATGGCGGCCGGCGTTGCCCATGAAATCAACAATCCCCTGGCCGGCGTGCTGATTTATGCGGAACTTCTTAAAAAAAGCTTCAAAGACAATCCACAACATCTGGAGGATATCAACGAAATCATCAAACAAACCCTCAGGTGCAAAAATATTGTTTCCGAACTGCTGGAGTTCAGCCGGCAATCCATCGGCAAAGAATCCGCCTTTGAACTGGAAAAGCTCATTGACACCTGTTTAAACTTGCTGACCAAACAGGCCGCTTTTCAGGATATTGGCATCGCCAAAGAAATAGAACCCGACATGCCCACCATGCTGGGAGACATGGGACAGTTACAGCAGGTCTTTACGAACCTTTTCATCAACGCTTCCGATGCCATGAAAGGGGCGGGAAAGCTGTACATCAAAGCTGAATACCTCTCTAAGGAATCCAAGTTTGTGATTCGGGTTTCCGATGAGGGCCCCGGCATACCCATGGAAATGCGGGACAAAATATTTGATATCTTTTACACTTCCAAATCGGTGGGAAAAGGCACCGGCTTAGGTCTCAGTATTTCGCAGAACATTATTAACCTGCATGGCGGCAGCATTCGATTTGAATGCCCCCTGGAAGGCGGAACCACTTTCATCATTGAATTACCGCTCGAATCCGCAGGAGCCTCTGTTCAAGAACCCCTCTTTATTGGATTGGATGAATAATGGTCGAAAACACACGTGTTCTGGTTGTAGATGATGAGGAAGTGGTCCGGGAGGGATGCCGCCGCGTGCTCACGGGAAAAGGATACGAGATTGCCACCGCCGAAAACGGCAAACAAGCGCTGAGAATTCTCGCAGAAGAGACAATAGATATCATACTGCTTGACCTGAAAATGCCCGTCATGGGTGGTGAGGAAGTCCTTCTAAAGACCCGTGATATCTACCCCGAGGTCCCTGTGGTCGTGATTACCGGCCATGGCACCGTGGACACAGCCGTGGAATGTATGAAAAAGGGCGCTTACGACTTCATTACCAAGCCTTTTCAGATCGACCAATTTCTGATCACCGTCGGAAGGGCCGCAGACAAACGGCGCTTGGAATTGAAAGCCAGGCAGTTTGAGGCGGAAAACATTCGAAACCTTTATGATTTGAATCTGGAAAAAAGCCGGCTTAGAACCATCGTCAACCGCATGGCCAACGGGGTAATGGTAACCAACCGCAATCTGGAGGTGGTGCTTCACAATCCGGCACTCATGCGATTGATGGAGATTACCCAAAGACCGAAAGGGCCTACACCCATCTCGAAAATCATTAAAGATACCGCTCTCATTGACACGCTGAAGCAGCTCCTGGGCGACGAAGAATCCGAGGGGGAGTCCATCTCTCAGGAAATCCAGCTGAAAAAAAATACCCTTCGGGCACTCTCTGCGCCGGCCATTGATCCGAACCGGACCGTCGCCGGAACGGTCACAGTCCTCGAAGATATTACCGTATTTAAGCAGCTGGACCAGATGAAATCCGATTTCGTTAACATGGTGGCCCACGAACTCCGCAGCCCGCTTGTGGCCATTCGACAGATCAACAGCGTCCTGCTGGAAGGCCTGGCAGGCCCCCTGGAAGAAAAGCAGCAGGACTTTGTCAAAAGGGGCATGAATAAAATCGATTCACTCTTGAACCTTATCAACGATCTTTTAGACATTGCCAAACTCGAGGCGGGAAAATTTGTTCAACACCAGGTACCGACGGATATGGGTAAGATCATCGAAGAAATCGTTGCTCTCATGGGACCGAGGGCCCAGGAGCAGGGCATTGTCCTGACCCATATTCTTGAGAACTTGAAGCCGGTGCAGGCGGATCCCAAGAGAATCGAAGAAATCTTCAACAATCTTATCAGCAATGCCATTAACTATTCTCCCGAAGGGGGCCGGGTCACCGTCTCCGCCAAAGGTCTGGGAGAATATATGGAGATACGGATTGAAGATACGGGGGTCGGCATAACCCAGGAAGAACTACCCAAAATTTTCGATAAGTTCTACCGGGTCAAAAACCCCAAAACCCGCCAGGTCATCGGAACTGGACTGGGACTGGCCATCGTCAAAGGGGTTGTGGACGCCCACCAGGGTTCCATCCAGGTGGAAAGCGTCCCGGATGCGGGCACAACTTTCAAGGTATTACTCCCTGTTATTGACACCAAGGAATAAAAACTGGCTGTTAGCCATCTGCAAGATAAAGAAGTCTGAATGGTCAAGAGAAAAAAAATAGAGCATGTGTTGATCGTCGATGACGAAGAAGTGGTCCGAAAAGGGATCAGCCGTGCCCTTGCCAACCGCAGCATACGCGCCACCGAAGCCTTGAACGGAAAAGAGGCCCTGGCGCACCTCAAAACCGGTGCTTTCGATCTGGTCCTTCTGGATATCAAAATGGGGGATATGGACGGTGTTGAAGTCCTTCAGCACATCCGTCGAAATGACCCTTTAGCAAACGTGGTCATGATTACGGGATACCCCACCATTGCAACGGCAGTCCATTGCACAAAACTGGGGGCCCTGGACTATTTGACCAAACCCTTCAGCCTGGATGACCTGGACGCTGCCCTGAACAAGGTCCACAACAAAGAGGCGGTCGAGGGAGAACCATCCCCAGCACACGCCGGCATAAAACAGGTCTCACGCAAACGCCTCATCCTGGGGCAAAGCCCACCCATGCTGAAAATTTTTGAAAAGATCGCCCGGGTTGCCCCCACTGAAAGTTCTGTGCTCATAAGCGGTGAAAGCGGCACGGGAAAAGAGCTGGTGGCCCGCGCCATTCATGCCAACAGCAATCGAAAAGACATGGAATTTGTGGCAGTAGACTGCTCCGCACTGGTGGAAACACTCCTCGAAAGCGAACTTTTCGGCCATGTAAAGGGCTCATTTACCGGGGCCCATCAAACCAAACACGGCCTCTTTGAACTGGCCAACCACGGCACCTTTTTCTTCGATGAAATTACAAACCTGAGTCTCAAAATTCAGGCCAAACTTCTCAGGGTCATTCAGGAACGGGAGTTCATGAAGGTGGGCGATCAACATCGCATAAAGCTGGATGTCCGCATCATCGCCGCTTCCAACACACCCCTTTCCGAAGCCATTCAAAATGGAACATTCAGGGAAGACCTGTTCTATCGACTGAGTGTGGTTCCCCTGGAACTCCCGCCCCTCAGGAACCGGAAAGAAGATATTCCGCTTCTCATTGAACATTTTCTGGGAAAGCTAAGTCTCAAAATGAAAAAACCGCCTCCAGAAATATCGCCTGAGGCGGTTAACCTGTTAGAGGAATACCCCTGGCCAGGCAATGTCAGAGAACTTGAGCATGCCATCGAGAGGATTCTTATCCTTGAAGATACCCATATTATTCGGGAAAGAAACCTTCCCTCCTACATTATCCAGCAACAGGGAGACCTGCAGATTTTCCCTGAAGACCCCATCACCCTTGAAGAACTGGAAAAAAAATACATCGCCTTTGTGCTGAAGAAGGCGGACGGAAAAAAGATTGAAGCAGCCAGAATCTTGGGCATCAATCGTAAAACCCTTTCCGCCAAGATCAATAAATACGGGTTATGATAAAAACATTTTACATACAAGCTGCAGATGTACCGGTTAGGCGGCACCCGGACTAGATCCGGGATTATGATGGGGAGGCGCTTCGTTTGTTGCACATATTTATCGATGCTGATGCGTGCCCGGTCAAGCAGGAGGTGTACCGCGTCGCAAGCCGATGTGGCCTTGATGTCACGTTGGTGACCAACTCCTGGATGCGTGTTCCCAATGAACCATGGATTGCACTCGAAGTTGTAGAAAACGGATTGGACGCGGCCGATGATTGGATTGTGGAACATGTGCAACCTCACGACATTGTGGTCACTGCCGACATTCCCCTTGCGAGCCGCTGCCTGAAGAAAAGCGCACGTGTAATCGGCACAACCGGGAAGCCGTTCACGGAAGACAACATCGGTCAGTCTGTGGCAACCCGAGACCTGTTGTCTGAACTCCGAGACGCAGGAGAGATGATGGGCGGGCCGCCGCCTTTAAAGAAGCGTGATCGATCACGTTTTCTTCAACAGCTCGACGAAATGATTCAATCAATCCGTCGTAAGTATCCCTCCAATTCCACCTAAGAACTCGTTCATATAGACTCTCTGGGCCGAACGTCCCCATATGGTAAAATAGCTTACTCAAAAGGAAATATAAGAAAATGGCATACGATGAAGGATTGGCACAGAGAGTTACGGAACTATTGGAGGAAAAGCCGGGATTTAAAGAGAAGAAAATGTTCGGCGGCGTATGCTACCTGCTTAACGGAAACATGGCTTGTGGCGTATTGAATGAGGATATTATTGTTCGGGTCGGCCCTGAAAAATATGAAGATTTTCTAAAATTGCCCCACACCCGAAAATTTGATATCACCGGCAGGGCAATGAAAGGTTGGGTAATGGTGTCATATGGAGGGCACGAATCGGACGAGGAGTTGTCCGAATGGGTTCAACTCGGTACAAACTTCGCTTTGTCCTTGCCGCCCAAATAGCGTGAAAATGAGCCGCTAACCTGATATTTAAATGGATGGTCAGGTTATATAATGCGGCTGGTGCTTTCACCGTGTCAAGTTCTTCAAACTCAAAATCATGGCCATTAATTTGCAACAGTACGCTTTAGATCGGATGAAATAGGGATCTTTGTATTAAATACAAACACCATGACAATGGCCCAGCATGCGCCAAAAATGAATGCCCAGAGGCTCTCTTCAACAGGAATACCCAAGATAGAAAATCCGAAAAGGTTTGAATGGGTCCATTGGATGGAAAAATCCAGAAAATTGGCAAACATCATCGCCAGAAACAGCGTATAAAATAAAGAAAAAACCGCTCCGGTAAACAAAGCTGCTGGCAATGCTTTCCATCGGTTCCAGGAAAGGATCACCCCAATGATGATGATTCCGATCAACGCCTGGTTCATGACCATTATGGGTATTTGCCGCATGAGGAAAATCATCACGATACCAAGGGGCAAAACCTTGAAATACCGCGGCAAAACCCTTGACCACCTTGTTTCCAAAATAGCGTTCCCGTGCCGGACATCCATGATAAACCAAACCATCATACCCGTGGAAAAGGAAAAAAAGATGTCTTCTATGCCTAGGGGGAAATCAAACAGACGGACAGGCTGCCAGTATTCCGGAACAAAATAGAATGTTGTCAGGGAACACGGTATGGACAAAAGGCCGGAAAGCAACAAGGCCCTGCGGCGCTTAGGGAATACCCAGTATCCTGTCATGGAGATCATCAGCAATACCAGGGATGTAACAAGGTATGGGTAATCAAATGAAATCATCGGTCCTTTTTTCACTTATTCATATCGCAATGCCTCTGTGGGGCTGATTCTAACGGCCCGCCATGCTGGGTAAATACTTGAAATTGTCCCCAAAAGAGCAGCTGCCAGAAACGTTTCGATGATAACCCAGATATCCAGCCGAGGTTCGATGTATGCCCGAAGTTCCGTGGCACCCACCAGCACGTAAAGACCGCCGGCCCCCATCATAACACCCATCAGGCCTCCTGCGGCAGTGATCATCACCGCTTCCATCCCGATCATCATCATGACCCTCGACGGATGCCACCCAAGGGCGGAATAAATCCCGATTTCCCGCCTCCGTTCCGTCACCGACATCAAAAGCGTATTGAGCACCACGAACACGCAGATAATCAAGGCAATGGAGGATGTTCCCCAGGCAATGGCTCGAAACAATTGAAGAATCTTATTATTGTCAGCAATCTCTCTTGTTTCCTGAAAAGCAAGGGCCTCAAACCGGCTGTTCAAGACAGACAATACATGCATCACAAATTCCCGGTCATCAGTCCGGGCAAGTCTTAGATTGAAAACCGTTACCTGCCCGGTTTTCCCGGTCAGCTTCTGCATATCTGAAAGCGGCATGATAATGGTGTTGCTGTTGAGAGCTCCCTTGGATTTATGGATTGCCTTGATGTTGAAGGTCTTCGTGTTTATTAAAATCTTACCCCCGACGCGCTTGCCCAATGCTGTGGCGATGGATGCTCCAAGGACCACATCTCCGGACTTCAACTCCAATGGAATATCCCCTTTACCGAGGTGAAGAGTTTTCCAAAGGTTGCTCCGGTCCGACCAGCCGGTGAGCAACACGGTTGTACCATTATCCACCTGGATCAGGTCGATCAGTTCTCCTGACACGTTACTAATCCCATCCACCCCGGCAAGTTCCTTACCAAGATTTTCATCCAGTGTGGCCGTAAGGATCTCGGCCGACCCTTTCCGCATACCCAGGATATGGGTGCCCTTTTCGTCTAACCCGACGGTCCAGGCCCTTTCAACTCCCCTCGACAGCCCCACCAGTGCAATGAAGCTTGCAACCCCCAGGGCAACACCAAGACAGGTCAGGATGGTCCGCATGGGACGTTTGGCAAGATTATTTTTCGGTACTTTAATAAACAGCATATTTGATTTTTACCATCTCAACCGGTTGCCGAAACAACGCTGCCGTCAGCAATCCGGATGAGCCTGGTTGCGCGGCTTGCTATCTTTCTATCATGGGTTACCAGAAGCAGGGTGTTTTTCTCTGACAGATGCACATCCTCAATCAAATTCATGATCTGTTGGGATGTTTTACTGTCCAGGTTTCCAGTGGGTTCATCTGCCACCAAAAGAGTTGGGCGGTTGGCAAGACTTCTGGCAATGGCAACCCTCTGCCGCTCCCCCCCGGATAGTTTGGAGGGCAAATGGGACATTCTGTCCGAAAGCCCTACCTTTTCCAACAACTCTGTTGCCCGTGCTTCCCGCTCCCGCGAATTCATTCGGGTGCCAAACATGGGGATTTCAACATTTTCGAGTGCGGTGAGTGTGGGAAGCAGGTTGAATGATTGAAAGATAAATCCAATGTACTCGGATCGCAGGGAACTCCATTTTGCCCTGCTTTTCGGGGTCATCCCGTTAAAAAGGACCTTGCCCTTCGTCGGAGCGTCAAGGCCCGTAATCAGGTTTAACAGGGTTGTTTTTCCGCTGCCGCTGCTCCCCAAAAGCACAATGGATTCACCCCGGAACACGTCAAGGCTCACATTATTGATCGCCTTGATCTTTCCTTTGTCATACTCCCGGCTTACTTTGTCTAAACGAACAATTAACTCTTTCACCATCCACCCTAAAGCCAATTAGTTCTAAACTTGGAATACAATAATACCACGTCGGGACCTGGTTGTATAGGGTATGAAAATACGATGAAGGATTAAACAAAGGGTCAGGGAGAAATTGGCGCAAAATCCAATTATTATAAAACACAATGAATGCGGTCTTGCCCTTGATGATTAAAGTACATCTTCAAAGCACCGATACCGAACCCTGACCTTCAAGCCCTTGAATGGGTAATTTTGTAACATTCAGGGCATTATTACCCAAAATCCTAATTTCTCCAATCTATCAAAACCTTACGCCCATATCTCGCCAGCATGTGCTACAAAATGCCCCAAACCTATCTGCATTAATCTAAATCCCAGCATTCATATCAACCTATTGATTTCTAAAGCAAACATCAAACACATCAAAAACAGGCACGATATTTGCTGAACCCAAGGAGATTCAAAAGCGGAATCCCTTTCGTGAATTCTTATATGGGATTCCATAAGCCGCATCCAACGAGAACACAACCAACGCAGGGATATGGACGCAAACAAAACGATCCTCATTGCGGAACAGGCTGGAAACACCCCCAGGGAACTGGAAATATTTGCAGAGGAGCGAGGATTCGAACTGCTGAAAGCCGATAATCTGAAGGATGTGCTGCTGACCCTTCAGGAAAACCGGATCGATTCCCTGGTGCTGGATGCGGCCCTGCTGGCAGAGGACTGCGGGTTCATCTCGGTCATAAA
>CAZPQA010000117.1:0-8267 GCA_964588535.1 uncultured Desulfobacteraceae bacterium | reverse complement strand
ATGATTCGCGCAAAACTCTGGTTTCGATGTGCTGCCATGCACGATCCGGTTACCCCCACCATTTTGAAACCCGCTATCATCAGTTGGGAAGCCAAACACCGAACGGTGGATTTGACCATCGAACGGGCCTTCAACGGTGATGAACTCATCATGCGGATGAAAGGATGGGTTACGGTCGATGTGAAAAAGGCCATTGAGGCAGTAAAAAGAAGGGGGCGGCTGAAAGTGCTGGATGACCGTGAACTGGTAGTGGAATTTGAATCGGAAGAAGATTTCGAGTTATTGAACGGCGAGCTTGCCGAAGCGTTCGGGGACCAGCTGGACATGGAGCGGATATGACCTCAAGGGATTCCGATTCTGTCGAAATTCCCATAGACGGGGTTCTGGACCTTCACACCTTCGCCCCCCGGGATGTGGGTTCAGTGGTGGACGAATACCTGTGGGCCTGTATGCAGAAGGGGATCCTTGACGTCAGGATCATCCACGGAAAGGGGAAAGGGGTACTCCGCCGCACGGTGCATGCGCGCCTCGAAAAGCATCCGGATGTCGTCCGATATCAGTTGGATGACGGTTCTTCCGGATGGGGAGCCACCCTTGTTCGGCTCAAAAGGGTTCGACTCAAAAAGGATTCATGAAGTCCTCATGGGTTTTTCCCTGAGGGCCTTGAACATGCGGTTTCTGTCCAGGGGCTCAACCTCGCGGACAATCCAATTTCTGAAGTCGTCTCCTTCAGGCGTGGATTGTGAATAACTCATCAGATCCAGATCAATGTTGAGGGCCTTCGACACACGGGCCGCCAGAATAGGCCATATTTCGCCGATATCGCCCACAATGGGCAGGCTCCCGGGAATTCGGGCAAATCCGGACATCTCCATTCGAAAGGGAAGTCCCATGGATTTTGTTTTGGGCAGCCCCCGGTCCACGGCTCCGGATACCTGGCCGTCTCTTCGCTCATGGCCCCATGCTTTTTCAAGGGCCGGATCCAGGTCGATCCGCAGGATTTTCTTTTTCGCCAGGGAATAGGTCCGGTCCCCTTCCCAGTGGGCCCAGATGCCGTGGCCCGTGTAGCGCTCAAAGGGACCGTCGTGAATTTCCTGGGTCAGGGCCACAGCCGACTCAATGATCACATCGGCGCTCTCCATGAGATCCGCGATCCTGCGGCAGCGCTGTGAGATGGAAATGGAATCCCCCACGGCCAGGCCCACTTCGCCCCCCCCCACCAGCTGCGGGACCGTCACCAGGACGGGCACATTTTTCTGTGCACCGGCGCCTATCATGGTGTAAGGGTCCGCCCCCAGGCCGGCTACCTGCTCAAAGGGGAGACCATACCGCCGAGCCAGTGCGAGCACATCCCGCGCCAGCCGCTCCGTGCGGAGGCCGGTAGGATAAGCCATATTTCCTGCCACCTTGGTAATCACTTCCCCCCTGGCGCCGATCATCCTGCGGAAGAGATCCATATCGATAGGCATTTCGTTCTCCCAGGAATGCAACAGGTCCAGCGCGATGAGGCTCACCTCCAGCCGACCATCGATGGGAAGAAGATCCCCATCGACCCCCAGGTCGTCTCCACTTATCCGTTTGACCATCTCCAGGCTTCCGGCCATTTCGTGACTCACCACGGCGGAACTGGTGCTCACTCCGTCAATGAGGCCTTTGTGAATCAATTCCGCAATCAGGGTGGTGACCCCTTCATGGATGTTGGGACCGCTGCCCACCACGGCAACGATTCTGCCGTTGTTCTTTTTGGTTTCCACCATGATGTCGACGGCCTGGTCCACCCTTTCCCTGGTTTCTTCAGGAAGGGCCCCATAAAGGGTATCGATGGCGGCGTGATCAATGGGCATGGGAATTGTTTTGTGGTTCGTTTGAATCAATGGGACACCTCTTCAAAAGGTTCATTTCGAAAAAAGATTCTTGATGACGTCAGCATGTCTGTGGGCGGCAGCCTGTGTTTGAAACGCTGTTTCCCTGGCATTGTGCCCCAGGGTATCGGCCTTTTCGGGGTCATCGAGCAAATCGAAAAATGCTTCCGCCAATTCCTGAGGATCCGAAACCCGCATGCTGCCACCTGCAGATTCCAGCATCTCTTTTGCGTCCAGGAAATCCTCCATATGAGGTCCGTAAAGGATGGGCTTTCCCCATACGGCCGGTTCCAGGGGGTTTTGCCCTCCCAGGGGAACCAGGCTGGCGCCGCAGAACACAACGGTTGCAACGCTGTAGATGTTGAACAGTTCACCAAAGGTATCGATAATAAGGATTTGTGCAGTCCGTTCTGTTTTCCCCCGGCCGATTTCCGTTCTCAGCTGGTACTTAAGCCCCCGGTTGCGAATCAAGGCGCAAATGTCAGGGGCCCGTTTGATATGCCGGGGTGCCAGAATTAAGAGGATGTCCGGATATTTTGAGCGAATTTTTTCATAGACCTCAAGCAGCATCGCCTCTTCACCCCCGCGTGTGCTACCGGCGACGATCACCCGGTCCGATGGGGCCAGGTTTAAGATTCGCCGCATCTCCCGTTCCACGGCAGGGTCCGGTGAAGTGATGGTATGATCGTATTTGGCGTTTCCGTTGACCCGGATTTTGCTGGAGGGCGCCCCCATGGCGTGAATACGGTCCGCGTCTGTTTTGGAAATCATGCTGAAGGCGTCAAAGTTTTTGAGAACCGACCGGAAAAAGGGCCGGAACTTCAGGTAGCTTTTAAGTGATCTCGGGGAAATGCGACCATTGAGCAAGGCCAGCTTGATGCCCAGTCTGCGGGCTGTAAAGATCCAGACCGGCCATAATTCGGTCTCCAGAAAAACCATCACATCCGGTCGTATGGAGGAGAGGGCTTGGAGGGCGCACCCCGGCAGATCCAGCGGCGCATAAACAACCGGGATCTCTTTTTCAAAAATCTCAAGCGCCAGGTTTCGGCCATGCTCCGTCACGGTTGAAACAACGATGGCGCAGCCGGGCAGTTTCACCTGTAGCGACTTGATAATCGCCGCAGCGACCCGGATCTCCCCCAGGGACGCCCCATGAATCCAGATCCTGGGACTTCCGGAAAGGGATTTAACGGCCTTTGCGGGCAGAAACCCCAGACGTTCCTGGAAATGTCTTAGAAAGCCCACAGCTCTATTGAACCCAGTCAAAGGTCTTTTCAACAGCCCTTTTCCAGTTTCTGTACCCGGCCGCTCTCTCTTCTTCAAGCTGGGTCGGCTGCCAGGACCGATCTTCTGACCAGTTTTGCCGCAACGCTTCCTGTGACGACCAGAAGCCCACTGCCAGCCCGGCGGCATAGGCGGCCCCCAGGGCGGTGGTTTCGGCGATCCGGGGTCGAATCACGGGGACATTCAAGATATCAGCCTGGATTTGCATCAATAACTCGTTTTCCACCATGCCCCCGTCCACCTTGAGGCTGGGCAGCGGGTGACCGGAGTCCTTGTTCATGGCCTCCAGAATATCGCGGGTCTGATAAGCGCAGGCTTCCAGCACGGCGCGCGCCATATGGCCCTTGTGAATATAGCGGGTCAACCCCACCATGACCCCGCGGGCATCGTCGCGCCAGTACGGGGCAAACAGGCCGGAAAAAGCGGGAACAATGAACATGCCCCCGTTGTCCTCCACCGTCCTGGCCAGGTCTTCGATGTCGGGGGCTGTTTTGATGACGCCGAGGTTGTCCCGAAACCATTGCACCAGGGCCCCGGCCATGGCGATGGATCCCTCAAGGGCATAGACCGGTTCCTGCCCGCTCACCTGGTAGGCGACCGTTGTGATCAGACCATGCTTTGATGGTACGGGATCGGGGCCGGTGTTGAGCAGCAGGAAACAGCCGGTGCCATAGGTGTTCTTGGCTTCGCCTTTTTCGAAACAGGCCTGGCCCACGAGGGCTGCCTGCTGATCCCCCAGCGCCCCGCAAACGGGTATCTTTTCTTCAAGGGGGCCGTCATGGGCCGTGAGCCCCCAGAATTCTTCGTCGGAAGACGGCACGATTCTGGGCAGCATCTGTGGCGGGATGTCAAGAATTTCCAGAATATTCTTGTCCCAGGCAAGGGTTTTGAGGTCCATGAGCAGGGTTCGGCTGGCATTGGTGACATCGGTCACATGGGCGCCGCCTTTTGGGCCTCCTGTGAGCCACCAGATGACCCAGGTTTCCATGGTTCCGAATAAAACATCCCCTTTCAGGGCGGCCGCTCGTGCCTCCGGAGTATGGTCCAATATCCACTTGATTTTGGGCCCGGAAAAATAGGTTGCAATGGGAAGGCCCGTTGTTTCCCGGAATCGATCCTGTCCCCCATCCTTGACGAGGTCCCGACATATATTATCCGTGCGGGTGCATTGCCACACAATGGCATTGCCGTAGGGTTTCCCCGTGTGCCGGTTCCAGACCGCAGTGGTTTCACGTTGATTGGTGATGCCTATGGCAGCGAGGTCCGCGCCTTTCACCCCGGCATTGGCAAGCCCACCCCGTATCACTTTCTGCGTGTTGTCCCATATTTCCATCGGGTCGTGTTCCACCCAGCCGGGTTGGGGGAATATCTGGTTGTGTTCCTTCTGGTCCAGCCCCGCGATTTGGCCCCCATGGTCAAAAACAATAAACCGGGTACTTGTGGTACCCTGATCCAGCGCCCCGACGAATCTGCCCATCTTGCAGCCTCCCCATTTGTGAAATAATAGATGACAGGATATTTATCACGAACGTTATAAAACATCCAGAATCATTTCCCAATCAGAAATTTGAAAGTGCTCGCCCCGAAATGGAAAAATTAGGATTTTTTAATGACGTCAAAGCGCTGATATGCTAACGTCCTTTCGCCAGCACTCTTGAAACTTAAAACTTAAAACTTAAAACTTGAAACTTGAAACTCAAAACCGCGGCCTGCCGCTTCAGGAGATAAAACCGAAAATGTCATTTAAGAGAAATATCCTTTGCATCGGGGCCGGTTATGTGGGTGGTCCCACCATGGCCATGATTGCCTTTAAATGTCCGCAATACAAGGTGACGGTGGTGGACATCAACCCTGAACGAATTGCTCAGTGGAATTCCGACGATCTGCCCATTTATGAACCCGGTCTTGACGAGGTGGTCAGGGCTGCCAGGGGGAGGAACCTCTTTTTCAGCACTGAAATCGAGAAAGGGATTCGGGATTCCGACGTTATTTTTGTAAGCGTCAACACCCCCACCAAAACCTTTGGCGCCGGTGCGGGCATGGCCGCGGACCTTCAATATTGGGATAAAACTGCCAGAGAGATTCGAAAATATTCTCAATCCAGCAAAATTATTGTCGAAAAGAGTACTTTACCAGTCAAAACGGCTCAGGCCATGGAACGGATTTTGGCATGCGGGGATAATGGCCTCTGTTTTGACGTTTTGTCAAACCCGGAATTCCTGGCTGAAGGGACCGCCATCAAGGACCTGGAAAACCCGGACCGGGTGCTCATCGGTTCCTCCCAGACAGACGGCGGCCTGATGGCCCGGGACGTACTCGTAGAGATTTATGCCAACTGGATCCCCAGAGATAAAATAATCACCTCCAATATCTGGAGCAGTGAGCTCTCCAAACTGGTGGCCAACGCCTTTCTGGCCCAGCGGATTTCTTCGGTGAATTCCATATCCGCCCTCTGTGAAAAAGCCGATGCGGATATTCAGGAGGTGACCCGAGCGGTGGGCATGGACAGCCGGGTGGGCAACAAGTTTCTGAATGCAAGTGTCGGTTTTGGGGGTTCCTGCTTTGAAAAAGACATCCTGAACCTGGTCTATATCTGCCGCCATTACGATCTCAAGGAGGTAGCGGATTATTGGGAGGGTGTGGTCAGAATCAATGACTATCAGAAGGAAAGGTTCATCCTCAACATGCTCCACGTCATGTTCAATACCCTGGCGGGCAAAAAGATCTGTCTGCTCGGATTTGCTTTCAAGGCCGACACGGGGGACACGCGGGAAAGTCCGGCTATCCGGATCGCTAAACGGCTCACGGAAGAAAAAGCGGACCTGGTGATTACCGACCCGAAGGCCATCGATAACGCAAAAGATGATCTGAAAGGGGTCACGGGCAACGTTTCCTATGTTGAAGATCCCTATGAGGCCGCTGCCGGCTGTTGTGCCATTGCTGTCATGACCGAATGGTCTCTTTATAAGGACCTTGATTACGAAAAAATTTATCGTTCAATGGTTAAACCCGCCTTTATCTTTGATGGTCGGAATGTCCTTGATCACCCGGCGCTTCACGAGATCGGGTTCAATGTTTTCCCCATTGGAAAACCGTCCCTCACCCATTTCTAACCGGAGGTCATGATCGTGCTTCATCATCAAAAACGCATACTGGTGACCGGCGGCGCCGGATTTCTGGGCTCCCACCTCTGCGACCGTCTGATTCGTGAGGGCCATGACGTCCTGTGCCTGGATAATTTCTTTACCGGGACGAAGCGGAACATTTTGCATCTGATGCAAAACCCCAATTTTGAACTGATCCGTCACGATCTGGCTTTCCCCGTATTTCTGGAGGTGGATGAAATATATAACCTGGCCTGCCCGGCGTCCCCCATTCACTACCAGCATAACCCGGTGAAAACCGTGAAAACCAATATTCTGGGTTCCATCCACATGCTGGGGCTGGCCAAACGGGTTCACGCCAAGATCCTGCAAGCCTCCACCAGTGAAGTCTACGGAGATCCCACGGTCCATCCCCAGACGGAAAGCTACTGGGGCAACGTGAACCCCATCGGGATTCGTTCCTGTTACGACGAGGGAAAACGGTGCGCCGAAACCCTGTTTTTTGACTACCACCGCCAGAACAATGTGAACATTCGGGTGGTCAGGATCTTCAATACCTACGGCCCCAGAATGCACCCCAACGACGGCCGCGTGGTGAGCAATTTCATTGTCCAGGCATTAAATAATCAGGATATTACGGTCTACGGGGATGGATCACAGACCCGTTCTTTCTGTTACATGGATGATCTGCTCGACGGCATGGTCCGCATGATGAATGGGAGCGATGAATTTGTGGGGCCCGTGAACCTCGGGAATCCCACGGAATTCACCATCCTGGCGCTGGCCGAAAAAATCATTCAATTGACCGGAAGCAAGTCCCGCATCGTCTTTCACCCCCTCCCCAAGGATGATCCCCTCCAGCGCCAGCCGGATATTTCACTGGCGAAAGAAAAACTGCAATGGGAACCGGGTACCGCTTTGAATGAAGGGCTTCAAACCACGATTGCCTATTTTAAGGCTCTGAAGGATGGTTGAGGAAAGCGCCGGGCGAGGTTTCGGCTGAAAAAGCAAGGGAAACCTGAACGACATGCTTTGTTTTCGGACCCACCTTGAAACGGTCATCAAGTCTCAGGCCGCATATCCAGATGGGGTCTTTTCCCTGGCATAGCAGCGGAAGGCTTTTTCTGACATGGGATGGAATTTTCTGGTCAATAAAGAAATCCTTGACTTTTTTGTGTCCCGTCATGCCTAAAGGACCAAACCGGTCGCCGGGGACAAAACTTCTGATCATTAATGGGTATTCGATGCGGTCAGCGTTCAGGTGAGCAATCCACGGAGATGCGTTGTCGCCCGGGCGGAGGGGTTTTCCTTTGATTTCCTCGATGGTAACCGTACAAGCGATCGCATCAAGGTCGAAAACACCCGGACCCTCCAGAACATATTGAAACCCCTTGATTTCTTTAGCGTCCTGTTTCCCCTCGTTTTTGCCGAATGTCAGGGTTTCGTAGGTTTTCTTGACAAGAACTTTGTGGGGAAGGTCTAAGCTCGCCTGTGGCCGCCCCTGTACCAGCCCTTTTATGGCCTCAATGTGCCGCACGCTGATCCGGCGAAGCCCCCCCTGAACACGCTTGATGATCTGGCGAATGACCTGGCTCTGAAACGCTGCCGCAAGTTCCCCAAACGCTTTCAGGGGAACCGAATGCTTCCCTGTTTCAAAGACCTCCACATGCCCTTTGATCCATTCTTCCGCTTCTGTTTCCATCCACCGGGTTTCATCCCGCATAATTCCCGCGGTCTGCCCCAGGATTTCAACGATTCTGGGTTGATAGGTTTTCAACTGTGGCAGCAGGTCCAGCCGGATTCTGTTTCTCAAATGGTGTTTTTCAAAGTTGGACGGATCGGTGATGTGCTGAAGGTCTCGGTGGGCAATATGTTCCTCAATTTCCTGACGGGCGATCTCAATGAGGGGCCGGACAATATCACGATTTCGAACCGGCGGAATCCCGGAAAGTCCGGCGGGCCCGCTGCCGCGCAAAAGACGCATGATGACGGTTTCAGCCTGATCGTCGAGGGTATG
>CAZPQA010000116.1:0-8326 GCA_964588535.1 uncultured Desulfobacteraceae bacterium | reverse complement strand
AGGCCGCTTCCCTTGTCTTTGGTGCTGAAAAAAGGATCGAAGATCTTTTTCAGGTCTTTTTCACGAATGCCACCCCCGTTGTCTTCAATGGCCACCCGATAATAATCTTTTTCTTCCGAAACGCTGACCGAAAGGGTTCCAACGTTTTCCATGGCCTGAATGGCGTTCATGAAAATGTTTAGAAAAGACCGGTAGAGCAACTGGGGATCCGCCCTGAGGGGCAAAGGCCGATGGGGTAAATTGTCCCGCAGTAAAATTTTTTCCGTTTCAGGCGCCACTTGCAGAAACTGTATGTTTTTGTCCAAAATTTCATCCAGGTCACAATCCTGAAAATGAGGTTCCTGGGGCCGGGCGAAGTCTAGGAACTCCGTAACAATATTATTGAGCCTGTTCGATTCTTCAACAATCAGGTCTGAGAGCCTGGCCTGTGATTCATTGCCGGCTGACATGCTGCCCATCAGTTCGGCAGTGCTTCGAATAATGCCTAAGGGATTTCTGATTTCATGGGACACGCCAGCGATCATCTGGCCAAGCGCCGCCAGTCGTTCCGCCTGATTCAGTTGAGCCTCCAGTTCTCGTTGTTCCCTGGCCCTTTCAGCAATGGTTTTTTCCGCTTTGTGCACGATAAAAAGAAGTGCTACAAAAATCATGCCCATGATGAGGATTGACAGCCCGAAAATCAGATACTGAAACCGAACCAAGGATTCATATTCCTTGGTAAGATCCTGTATCAATTCAAAGACGCCCAAAACATGCCCGGTTTCCCCCAGAAAAGGTCCAGCACCCATGAAGGGGATATAAGTTCGCAGCTTTTTTTCGCCCCCGATCCGTTGAATGCCAGTGCCCCAGATACCATTTCCCCCGGATACGAGCCTGGAAGAATTCTGTCCCATGACCGCCTTCTTGTAGCCAAGGCTTTCCCGCACTTTTTTTCCAATAAGGTTGGGATCGGTACTGTATGCAATAACACCCTGGTTGATATCATACATGTTCACCAGATCGATTTTAAAGCTGTGGGTGGTGTTTCGTACGATTCGATCCATTAACGCCTGCTGTTGTTTCTCCCTTAATCGCATTTTCCCAAACTGTTGGGTTACGGGCAGCACAAAATTCTGAAAGACCTGGTGGTTCAGGTTTTCACCCAGGAGCAGGGCGTAGGTTTCGTGACTTTTCATCAGAATGTCTTTGGCCCGTTGTGAGATGACCATGGAAAAGGGTAAACTGAAGATGATGAGAACAACAAAACTGGCATAGGCGAAAAATTTAACGAGCCTGAATTGCTTTCCCTTCTTATGAGTGCCTTTATTTAGAAGCGACATCTTTTTTTTCTGCCGACTCCGCCAAAGCAGTGACACTTCGACGGCTGTAGTCGACCGGCCGGGTCCTTTTCTTCTTTGCCGACATTCTTGCCGGAATATGAAATTTCTGCTATTTTAAGCCTTCATACAGATCGGAGTCAACAATTAGGTAGTGTCTGAATTAAAATTAGGTATCAGAAAAGGCATCCATATGACAGCCCGAAATTTGAAACACCTGCCTTTCATGCTCTACGCAGACGGTGATGGTCAGATTTATGAACATCCATATCTTAAAATGGCCGGGTTTTCCGGATTAGCCCTTTCCCCCATTGAACCTGATGACCTCATAACCATGCCGGAATTCAGTAAACTCTTTTATATCCCTTCCTGCCCCCCTCTGGGCCTTGACCCCAATACGGGTCAACCAACAACCATTTATGAAATGGCTGTGGACGGGAAGTCTACAACCTGCTTTGCAGTTGCTGTTTTCCTTGAACCGGGATTTGTCAGAACCCATCTTCCCGCGGCGGATTACAGTGAGAAATCCTTTGTGCTACCGTCATGGGCCTATGGGGCCGTCGGTTTCAGGGACGGTCAGTACTGGTCCGCCGGGTTTGAGGTGGAATATAATGAGCGGTGGGATCCCCGCCATTATGACGACCGGGAACTGGTTCCGGCCATTTCGGATTTTATGGAAAAAAACCCGGCCGGCCCCCTGGTCAATCATTTGACGACCTGCGCAACGGAAAACCATTGTTTCGCCGCAAAAAATCTCTTCCTGAAAAGATGGGAAGCGCCATTACCGGTCAGCCGAAAATGCAATGCCACCTGCCTGGGGTGCCTTTCTCTTCAGCCGGGCGCTTCCTTTGAAGCGTCCCATGAAAGGATCAGGTTCACCCCTTCAAGGGACGAAATCGTAAATCTGGCCGTGGCACACTTAAACCATGCCCCCAAGGCCATTGTGAGTTTCGGACAAGGTTGTGAAGGGGAACCCCTTACGGAACATGAGTTGATTGTAGAAAGCATTCAAGAAATTCGAAAGCAAACTCGAAACGGTACCATCAACCTGAATACTAACGGCAGCTTTCCGGATCGGATTCGAAAGATTGCAGAAAGCGGACTGGATTCCATCCGCATCAGCTTGAACAGCGCCAGGCCGGAATTTTATGGGGCCTACTATCGACCCAAAGGCTATGGATTTGATGACGTGATGGATGCCATCGCCCTGTCACGGAAAATGGGGCTGTATACCATGATCAACTATCTGGTCTTTCCGGGAATTTCGGATCAGGCGGCAGAAATGGCTGCATTAACGGCGTTGATTTCTAAAACCGGCATAAATTTCCTTCATCTTAAAAACCTCTGTATTGACCCGGCCTTTTATCTGGAAAAAATACCCGCTACCGGTGAAAAAGGTGTCGGGATACGAAAAATGGCGGCGCGTCTGAGGGAACGTTTTCCAGATCTGATTTTAGGTTATTTTAACCAGCCGGTTCGGTAAATTCGCAATACCCGGGTCGGCAATGGGTGTGAAAATCAGCCACAAATTTCATTTCTCTATTTCTTTTTTTTCGGGAGAAAATGCCAAAAGGCTGATGAAGATTGAGCGAACGCGACTTTTCGAAAAAAATAAATAAAAAAAATGAAATTTATAAAAAAATAAAGAAAAATAGATTAAACGGGAGAAAAAACTTGTGGGAATTTTTTTTAACAAATAGTGCATGTTTTATAAACAATTGATATTACTTTTATTTTATAAATATAAAATGCATCGCTTTCTCAGCACCTTAGAAGCAGGGTCCTGAATTTTGCTGTAAACGGAATAGGTTAGCCGATGTCGAAAAGCACCGTACCCTTAAATATTGATTGCGCCAAAGCCTCTTTGACAGCCCCATTGTTTTTGCTGTAGGTATTTCAGCATTCATTTTTCGCCGTGATATTTCACTTCATCTTTTTTCATTTTATCTTTTTTCATTTCATCTTTTTCCGTTTCACCAGGGAGTAACCCATGAAAAGCGCTTGGGGCGAAATCAAGAATCAGATCAAAACGCGGGTTCCAGACAATACATTCTCTCTTTGGATAAAACCCATCGCATATCTGCAGGCCGAAAAGGGCGCGGTTGTCTTGGGCTGCCCCAATCGATTTTCCAAAGACTGGGTTGTAGAAAATTACCTGGACCTGATCAGGGAAAAGTTTAACACCATAGCCGGCAAACCAGTAGATGTTCAGCTTAAAGTGCAGCGCCGGAAAAAAACCCCATCCCCCGCGACCCTTTCACCCCACCCGGATCAACTGACCCTTCCAGGCATGCCCAAAAAAAAGCGTCCCAGAAATCTTCTGTTGAATAGCCAGTTTACCTTTGATCGTTTTATTGTGGGGCAATCCAATGAATTTGCCTATTCGGCCTCAAAGAATATTGCCCTGGGAGACCCCTGTGATTATCATTCGCTTTTGATGCTCTCCAATACCGGTTTGGGGAAAACGCATCTTTCTCAAGCCATCGGGCATACCATCCTGGCCGCAAACCCGCGATCCCGGGTATTTTATATGACGGCAGAGGACTTCACAAACGAAATGATCGCCTCTTTGCGGAACCGTCGTATTGAGGCGTTTAAAAGCCGATACCGTCGAATGTGTGATGTGCTTCTTCTGGAAGAAGTCCATTTCCTGGGTGGAAAGGAAAAAATACAGGCAGAATTGGGATACACATTGGATGCGCTGGCCCAGGATCACAAAAAAATCATCTTCACCAGTTCTCTACCGCCAAAGGATATCCCACAGATGTCCAAGGAGCTTTCTTCCCGCCTGACTTCCGGCCTGGTAACCACCATCGGAGGACCGGACTATGGCACCCGCATGAAGATACTGGAAGAAAAAGCAAAGGCGTACCACGTTTCTCTTTCAAAGGATGTGGTTCATTTCCTGGCGGGCCGGCTCAAACGTGACGTTCGGCAGATGGAAAGCGCACTGAAGTGCCTCAAAGCAAGGTCTGAACTGGTGGGGGCAAAAATCAAC
The DNA here is from genome assembly GCA_964588535.1 of uncultured Desulfobacteraceae bacterium. GTDB lineage: Bacteria > Desulfobacterota > DSM-4660 > Desulfatiglandales > Desulfatiglandaceae > NaphS2. Next base: position 4,012 of record CAZPQA010000116.1, on the reverse strand, counting down.
ATGGATCTGGCCCGGGAGGTGGTGAGTGCACTGGTATCAGGAGAGATTTCCATTACCACCGAAAAAATAATGACCCTGGTCTGTGAGTATTACAAGATAGATCTCGAGATGCTCAGTTCCAGATCTCGAAAAAAAGTGTACGCTTATCCACGAAACATCTATGCATACCTTTGTCGAAAATACTCCGATGAGACGCTGGAGTCCATTGGTAGGACCATCAACCGCAGCCATTCCACCGTGGTGTATGCCACTGAATTGGTGGAGAAAAAGATGAAAGCGGACCGCAGCATGAAACATCAGGTGGGATTGCTCTCCAAACGCCTTGATAAAAGCCTGCAATAATTTTCGGGTTCTTAGACGTGCGAGTCCTTCACATCGGAAAATACTATCCGCCTTACGCCGGCGGCATGGAAATTTTTTTAAGGGACCTTCTGAAGGCGCTTAAAAAGGAAGGTTTAGACACTGCCGGCCTGGTTCACCATCACCTGCCCGGTAGATTATCTTTGAAAGAAGAGACCGAAGGGGTCCCGATTTTTCGGGCCTCATCACTGGGTCAGATCCTGTATGCGCCCATCAGTCTCTCTTTTCCGTTTGCCCTCAGAAAAATCATTCGGTCCTTTCGCCCGCATATTCTTCATTTGCATCTTCCCAACCCATCAGCCTTCTGGAGCCTGGTGCTGTCAGAAGCCCGCGCTCTTCCCTGGGTAATTCAGTGGCAATCCGACGTGGTGCCTTCCGCGATTGATCGTCGTTTGCAGCCGGCATATCGATGTTATCGACCATTAGAACAACGCATGCTGAAGCGGGCGAAAAAGATTCTGGTCGCCTCAAAACCCTATCTGAACCATAGCGTCCCTTTGAAACCGTGGGCTTCGAAATGCGCCGTTATTCCGTTGGGGGTGGACCCCGAGCGTCTTCCATGGCCCGAAGCGGACGCACTTCAGCAGGCAGAAAGAAGCTGGCAACCAGGTTGTTTGAGGGTGCTTGCCGTAGGCCGTCTCACTTATTATAAGGGGTTCGATATCCTCATTCGGGCAGCCGGACGAACTCATGGGGTGGCGGTTCAGATTGTGGGTGATGGGGATCTCAGGGCCCAGTTGCAGAGAGCGATTCGCAAGAGAGGCCTTGAAAAACGCGTGGTACTCAGGGGCGGTCTTTCCAATGTGATGCTTCAAGCCCTTTTTGCCACGTGCCATATGTTCTGCCTGCCCTCCCTTGAAAGGACTGAGGCGTTTGGCGTGGTGCTGCTGGAGGCCATGCGGTATGGCAAGCCGATCGTTGCCAGCGATATTCCCGGTTCCGGCCCCGGATGGGTGGTTAATGAAGGAAATTGCGGATGGCTGGTTCCCCCCGGCGATGTTGATGCGCTCGCAAGAAAAATGGAAAATCTGGCAGCCAACCCTGGCCTGTGCCGCGAATTGGGTCGGAAAGGGCACGAGAATTTCAAAAAGAAATTCCACATTCAATCTGTGGCAAGTGGTATCAAGGAAATTTATGAGGATATATTGGCAGGGGGGCCGGGTTCTTGATCATCGCTCGTAGGGTCACTTGTTCCATTTAACCCAACGTGTTTCCCGAAGCGTTTTTCCTCGGTGGATTTTGAACGCAACGTTATCTCTTCCCGCAATTCTGCCACCAGCTTGTTCAGTACCGCCACTTCCTGAAGAAGTTCCTTTATCCGTACTTCGTTTTGAGATGCAAAAATGAAAAGGTAAAGGTTTTGAATCAACAGCACGCCCACCGCGATCACAAAAAGTAGCGCTGGGGCGTATGAAACACCGGTAAATTTAGCGATTTTATCCAGGATCACCGGAAAAACCCCCAACACCACCACCACGATTCCAATGGCAAACCAGGTCAAAGCGTATTTTTCCTGCAATTTACCCCTGCGAACCAGAAGCAGTATAATGAGAAAAATGACGGCGCCGAGGATACCGGTGGTGATTTTGTAGGAGATCATAGCCTTCTCGCAATAATGAAGGTTAAGGTGATGAAAAGATATCGCATGACGCTGGCAAAATTGGGAAAAACCTTGGATTTTTCTCCCAGTCGGGTTTCCATCCTGACCGGTACTTCCATAAGTCTAAGACCCTTTTTCCTCGCCATGAACAGAACCCCCAGGTCCTGGTAATCGAGGTTCAAAAAAGACCCGTGAGTCAACTGGCCCATGGCCGCCCGGCTGTAGCCCCTGAGGCCGGAAGTAAAATCACTGATGTCAAGCCCCGACAATCGGTTCAGGATCCCCCAGCAGAATTTCTTGGACAATCCCCCACGCTCATTGTCCTTTCCGATGACCACATCATAGCCTTGTTCGAGACCGGGAACGATACGCAGCGCGCCTTCAGGCAGATGTTGCCCATCACCGTCGAAAGTGATAACCCCGTCAAATTTTTTGCCCAGAGCGTACTTGAAACCCGTCTGAATGGCGCACCAGTGCCCCAGGTTAAAGGGAATGTCGATATATTCAAACCCCTCCTTTTTAAGAAAATTAAGGTAGGATTTGTCATCGCTCCCGTCATCAATCACCAGGATTTCAGGAAAATGAGTCTTCAGTTTCTGCAGGACAGGCAGAAGATGGGGCCATTCATTGAAAACGGGTACCAGGATGAGCAGTTTCATGTTTTTAAAGGCGATTCAGAAGTAATAAACCGGTTTTGAAACCAGACTGTCCGACTGGAATTTGTGAGACCAAGACCATTGGGAGATAGGTTTCACCACCACCTGGGCAGTTCTGAAAAAATAATTACAATAACGGATTGTGTCATTTAAACTGGTATACTGTCAACAAAAAGAGAGAAAAACCAATGGTTTTGTTTTGAATCAAGCCTTTCATTGTGCTATTAGATCTTATCCTGAAAAGTACGGGTTTGTAAATGAAACAGGCCTTTAATGAATAAATCAGGGCGAGAGACTATGAGTATGAAATCTAAATCGACATCAGGCACGTTTAAAAGTCCCTGGGTTGCAATGATATTGATCGCAGGAATCGCCTTGCTAATCTACAGCAACACCTATCAGGTTCCCTTTGTCTTTGATGGGAAAGTTCAAATCGAAAAAAAGGAAAAAATCAGGGATTTAGAAAACTATGTTTCCCTGAAAGGACTCAAAACTCACCGTCCAATTGTTGAGTTCTCCTTTGCGCTTAATTATCAATTTGGAAAACTCAACCCTGTTGGGTACCACCTGGTAAATATTCTAATTCATTTGACTAACGGAGTTCTTGTCTATTTTCTTGCACTCAATGTGTTTGGTCGGTTATCATTTTTTCAGGGGGAACAAACCGAGTCTCCTGTTGCTTCTCAAGCCCATAGCAAACAGAAAAAGAGAGTCCGTAAACCAACCCCATCCACCCAGAAGTCAAATGCAATGGCTTTTTCATCATCAAAGATCCCATCCATGTCGCTGTGGGTGGCATTGCTCTTTGTTGCGCACCCCATTCAAACACAGGCCGTCACCTATATTGTACAACGATATGCTTCCATGTCCGCCATGTTTTATCTGGCTTCGGTGCTTTTATATATTCGGGCAAGAAATCTACAGCTGAACATGGAAGGATTGGGGGGGAACAGAACGCAGGGAGACGATTCGCTCACACGGGATGCTGGGGAAAAATACGCTGCGGCTTTCTCTTTCAAGATTCCATTTTATTTTGCTGCAACCGTTCTTTCTGGTGTGTTTGCATTTTTGAGCAAGGAAAATGCTGCGACACTGCCCGGCATTATTCTTCTAGTGGAATATTTTCTTTTTGACAGGTCTTGGCAGGGATGGAAAAAGAAGTTGATCTGGCTTGTTCCCCTGGGTGCGCTTCTGGCGTTCTTGGCCCTTTATTTTCTTTCCTCCACGAGGGGATTGAAATTTGAAAACCTCCTGGAGGATGTTTCCATCCTTACAAGAGAAACCGGAACGGTTGATCGATGGAGCTATTTTTGCACTCAGTTTAATGTCCTAGTTGAATACATTCGACTGCTGTTTTTCCCGTTGGGCCAGAACGTGGATCATATGTATCCCTTGA
>CAZPQA010000115.1:0-8341 GCA_964588535.1 uncultured Desulfobacteraceae bacterium | reverse complement strand
ATGGGACTTTTCAGAACCTTTGCCCTTTTTACGGACCGATTTACATAAATGGCACAGTGATCACAAAAATCGTCACAACGGGTTTCCGCTGTTTGTCTGGTTTCATAACAGGGTTTGTAAGGGGAATTGTAAGCAGAACAATCATCTTTTGCGTCACAGTCAAAGATGTTCCAGCATGGCGCCAATTGGAGCAACCGTCTGAGGCAGGGCAATGTAAAGCCTTCATTATGGATTAGATAGGAAATTTGCCGTATCTGATCAATATCGAAATCGGAGTAAATACGGTTATTGGTCCTGGGTTCCCGCCTGGGTTTCACCAACCCCATTTTTTCATATTCGCGTATGGTCTTCTGGGAGAGGTCCACTTCCCTGGATACGGTACTGATGAAATACCCTGGAGATTCTTTATCAACCGGGTTCTTTTTTTTCTTGCGATGCAAATTCGCCCTCTAACAATACTGAAAAAGAGTTCACACGTGTAAAACCTGTTTTATTTCAGGCAATTTTGAATTGCTTCTAGAAGTTCGTCCGGTTCGGGTGGTTTCTCGATGTAGGCTGAGGGTTTTGGTATCTTCTCCCCCCTATATTCGTCCAGGACTTTTTGAGAATGGAAAAATGTTTTTTTGGAGAGTGCAGAAAGCATGATCACAGGAACATCTTTCAAGTCAGGATCGTTTTTGAGCTCACGATACATTCCGATGCCACTTTCATTGGGCATCATCACGTCCAGTATGACCACAGAGGGCTTTTTACTACGGGCAACCACCATTCCTTCTTTTCCATCCACAGCTGTAAGTGGCTTATATCCGCTTGTTTCTAAAAGCGTACTCACAAATGTTCTCATATCCAACTCATCATCCACGATCAGGACTTTTTTTGCCATTTCTTGACTCCTTCATCAATAGGTCCTACTGCCGACACGTGTCAGGTATAAAATTCCACCATCTGATTCAATACATATTCCCCGGCAAAGTAAACTGATTTACCGGATTTCTGATGGCAATCACATGGCAATGGGCATATTTGGATACACTGCCAACAGTGCTTCCATGTTCAATCCTCTCTGCTTCGGATTTTCCAAGGGCGCCCATGACGATCACGTCAATGTTATGCTTTCTGGCATAACGGATGATTTCGACGTCAGGAGACCCGCTCTTGACCACAAATTCATAGTCCTTTAAATCGCCCAGTTTATCCAGGTATTGCTTTTTAAGCGCTTCTTCGGCCCTTTTTGCGATTTCCTCGTCAAAAAAAGCTTCTCCCCCCTCTGAACCCTCCGGCACATGTTCATCTACGACGTGCCTGCAATAGGAGTAGGATGAATGGGGAATATGAAGGATATGCAGTTTTGCATGATGTTTTTTTGCCATATCGAGGGCGTGAAAAAAGGCAATGTTCGCATCCTCTGAAAGGTCGGTGCAAAATAGGATGTTTTTGTATTCTACCATAAAGAGCTCCTTTTTAGGTTGTGCTTATAAAAGATCCTTCCCATTGGAATGATGTTCCTTTTCAGGCAGCCGGAGAATAAATTTGGTGCCCTTTCCCTTTTCAGATTGACACTCAATGACGCCGCCATGTTCGTCGACGATCTTTTTGGTGATCATCAAACCCAGGCCCGTCCCGCGGGACCCTTTGGTACTGAAAAATCGCTGAAATATTTTTTCCTGAGTCTCCTGGTCCATGCCGCAACCATTGTCGATGACCTGATATTCCACGGCCCAGCCTTCGATTTTCTGTGAGCGGAGCGTTACTTTGCCGTGCGGTTGGGAACATGAAATATCCGTGCAGGCGTCTATGGCGTTGGTCACCAGGTTCAGAATGCATCGGTGTATTCCCTTGGGATCCAACCACCCTTCGGCCAACCGGTCATCAAGGTTTTTCTCAAGGATCACCTTGGATTTTTCGGCTTGATGGACCATCAGCAAAAAGACCTCCCGGAGCGGTTCATTGAGATCATATCGCTGGTATTCAGGGGTACGCTCTTTGGTATAATTCAGGAGATCCATGGTCATGTCGCCGATTTTCCCCAGATTCCCTTTGACCATTTCCCAGCCCTCAAGCAGGTACTTTTTATTGTCCAGTTCAATCCCCTTCTCTAAAACAAACGCACCCCCTTTCAGCCCGGCGGCCACGTTCTTGATGGCGTGGGCGAGTCCGGCCACTGTCTGTCCCACGCCCGTCAACCGTTCCGCATTGAGCAGTTTTCTTGTCTTTTCCTCTACCAGCTGTTCCAGATTTTCCGTGTATTCCTTCATCTTGCTTTTGAGAAAAATCTTTTCATTAGCCCTTTTTAGCGCTATTTCCAGGATGTCATCGTTTATGGGTTTGGTAATAAAATCGGTTGCACCATATTTCAAGCTCTGTATGGCCAGTTCCATATCACCATGCCCGGAAATCATAATCACTTCGGTTTCGGGCCTCTCTTCTTTGATCTTCTGAAGCACCTGAATGCCATCCATCCCGGGCATCTTTATGTCCGTCAACACAATGTGGGGTTTATGCTCTCTGAAAAGACGAAGGGCTTCTGCACCCCTTCCGGCTTTCAATACTTCATAGCCCGAATCCGCCAGGGATATACCCAGAACCGTTCGAATACCCTCTTCATCATCTACCAAAAGAATTTTTTTAGACATCAATTCTCACTGGAAACGGGGAATTCAATAATAAAACGAGACCCTTCTTCTTCTCGGCTTTTCACCTTTATGACGCCATCATAGTCCCGTACAATACCATAACTGATGGAAAGACCCAGTCCTGTGCCTTTTCCCACCTGTTTTGTGGTGAAAAAAGGTTCAAAAATTTTGTCGATAATGTTTGGCGGAATCCCGGTGCCTGTATCGGCTATTTCCACTACGGCCAGTCCGTTTTTTGCAAGTGTTTTCAGGAATATCTTCTTGGCTTTACCTTTTTGTTCAACATTTCCCCACCATTTCGCTTCAATGGCATCCCTGGCGTTGATGATCAGGTTTATAAAGACCTGTTCCAATCGATTGGAATCGGCCATAATAGATGGAAGATCCGGTTGCAGATCCATGACGACCTCGATTTCTCTCAGTTTCAACTGCTGACGAAAGATTTCAAGTGCCCGCTGCAGGGCTTCATTCAACTGGACTTTTTCTCTGACAACACTTGACTTGCGACCGAACTCCCGCATGTGATTGATGATCTTTGATGCCCGATCCACCTGAATATCGATTTCACCGGTCAACGTTTTCATGGTTTCGTCATCGATGTCCTCTCCCTTCAGGACCTTTTTGTGCAGAAAACCTCCTGCCGTCTTGATGACAGAGAGGGGTTGGTTCAATTCGTGAGCTACCCCGGTGGACATCTCCCCAAGCGTTGCCATTTTGCCCGCCTGAATCAGTTGTTGTTCTGCCAGCAACTGCTCGGTAATATCACTGATGGTAACCAGAAAAACCTCTTTGCCCAGGTACTCGGTGGATGAAACCCGGATGTTCACATAGATGACCTTCCCGTCTTTTCCATAATGTTTCACCCGATCCAGCGCGGTGGATGTCTTCATCTGAGACTCGTATTGTTTCCGTCCGTCTGCTCCAAAAAAGTTGAGAAAGGACGTCATCAGAATCTCTTCCTGGCCGTACCCATATACCGCGGTGGCATTGTCATTACAGTCCAGGATTTCCAAGGTTGATTGATCCAGGACAAAAACAGGGTTGGGTATGGTGGTGAAAATAATCCTGTATTTCTCCTCTGATTTTTCCACCTCCGATTCCAGGTGCTTCATTGCTGTCACATCCAGGGACATCTCCATGGCGGCAACCACTTCACCGTGCTTATTCTTTACGGGGGAGGTTCGAACCATCCAATACGATTTTGTTCCGTCTTTGTTGACACCTTCTTCTTCGCTGTGATGGGATTGGCCGTCCTCGAAAGTGTTTAAAACAGGGCATACTTCGCATTTCTCATTTCTGCCTTTATAGGCTTGATAACAGTAATCCCCTGAATGGGGATCAAAATGTTCTGCAAACTCTCGATTGTATCTCAGCAACCTGAAATCCCTGTCCTGAACCGTAATGTAGCAGGGGGCAGACTCAAAGAGACTCTGATATTCTCCTCTCTGTTTGTTGAGCTCGTCCTGCTTTTCGCCGATCTTCTGGCCCATCTGATTGATGGCAGTGGCCAGTTGGCCGATATCATCATTTCTTTTCAAGTCGACTGAATAATCATATTCCCCGCGGCCGATGTGCCGTGTCCCTTCAATCAGTTTTCGGATGGGGCGATTCACAAATCTCAGAAGAAAGATAGCCAAGAAGCCGGATGTCCCGAAAAAGATAAAAACAGCCATAAAGATAATTCCTCTCTCATAAGAGAAAATCTCCTTGTCTGTGTCTTTCAATGAGATAACGACATCCAGTGCTCCCAAAACCTGCTTTTTTTCTGGGTGAAAATGGCAGGCAGCGCTGGCGCATCCCGGCTCATTGTAAATGGGGCTGATGATTCCCATTCGCCTTTTCCCTTTCGGTGAATCAAATATACGTGTCCTTTGTGCCAGACCTACATTGACTGAAGGGGGATCCGTTTTATGGCAGATAAAGCAGGCTTTTTCCTGGATGTTTGTTACCTGACCCACCTCACCGGCGATGGTTGAATACCTGATTTCCCCGGCCTTGTTGTAGATACGGATGTTTTCTATGCTCTTTTCTTTCCCGATATTTAGGATGGTACGGGTAATGTCCTCCCGGGAGTTGATCATCATGGCATACTGGACTCCCAACTTGATGGTATTTCCCAGCCGGTCTGCTCCTTCCACAATATTTCCAATGGCCCGTTTTTTCTGCTGATCAATGTTATAAATGGCCCAGGCGGAAATACTCAATGCCAGAATGAGCCCCACCCAGAAGATCAAGCGAAAACTGAGGCTGCGATAAATATTTCTTAAATGCTGGAAGTTTCCCATGCTTCAATGGTGGTTCAAGCGACTCGTAATAGCTGCCTATTCATCTTCATCTTTCGGAATCATCTCCTCTGGAATAACCATGTGCTCACTGATCATCGCTTTGAAATGGATCGCCTTGATACCCAGATCATATTCCTTTGAAAGGTCCCGAATCTGGTCAATACAATTATGGCAGGGAACAAAGACGATCTTGGCGCCCGTTTCACGGATCTGCTGAGCCTTGATTTGTCCACACTTGAGACGATCTTTTTTCATCTCACCGCCCATGGGCATGGCACCGCCCCCACCCCCGCAGCAATAGTTGTAATTTCCCTGATGTTTCATGGGTCGGAAGTCTTCCGAAAGATACTCCGCTAACGCCTGGTTTTTCTCTGCCAGTCCACCGCTCCGAATCACATTGCAGGGGTCTTGGACGGTGGTGGGTTCCTTTAGCTTTTCCCTGATTTTTATGCGGCCGTCTCGGATATAATCGTGAAATAATTCTACGGAATGAACGACTTCTTGTTTGGGGGTAAAACCCAGCCAGGTAGGCGCTTCGTACCGAAGCGCTCGGTAAGCATGGCCTCATTCAGTGACCGCAACTTGTTGCACCTCCAATTCTTCAGCCCGTTTAAAGGTATTCTCGACGATCAATTTGGCCGTCTTCAAATCACCGCAAAACATGGCGAGATTGGTATCATCCCATCCCGGCTTGCTGCAATAAGTGTAGTCTTCTCCGGCCACGTAAAATATTTTGGCCACCTCCATCATGTCCTGGGGATAAAACATGGGCTCCCGGGCGTTGACTGTGTAGAGGATTTTTGCGCCTTTTTTGTCAATGGGAATCTTCAACCCCACCAACTCCTCGGCCATCTCCTCCTCGCACCACTCTACTGTATCCACCCAGTCCTCGTCGGTAACGGCCATCTGGTTGCCGAACTCTTTGTAATTATCGATGGCTTTTACCAACCCCTCAGGCGCAATTCCCTGCGAAAAAAGCATGGCCCTGAGCAGGGATATCATGAGCGCGATATCAATTCCGAACGGGCAGTAAAGGGTGCAGCGACGGCACATGTTACATTCATGATAAACCGTATCGTAAACTTTTTGCAAATAATCCCGGTCCACGTTCCCTTTTTTCCTGAGTAACTCTCTCAAGAATCTCACTTTGTAAGATGGGATCATCTTGGGATCATTTCCGTGGGCCGTGTAAAAGTGGCACGTATCAGCACAGAGCCCGCACCGGGCACAGATATTCAGCCACATTTTGAAACGGGCGTTGAGCCTGGGCTTCAAGAAGTTTACGATCTCATCGGGTTTTATCTCTTCACTCATAATCAAACTCCCAAAATAATTGAAATAGTCCTGATGGTTTAGATGGAATATCCTCTTCGACCAAATTCAATGCCTGATGCGCCTCTGGAAAAGAAGAACAAGATGAAATGTGAAAGCTTGGTGAACGGAATCAAAATAAGCATGATCTCACCCGAAAGCATATGGATAAGGGTCATATTATTTCCGAAAAAACCAATCTCATCCAAGGTTCCATGGGTAAGAAAATAACCGGTTAGAAACGGCAACGCGGTGATAATAATGAGCAAATAGTCCGCGAATCCGGAAATAAGACGTATGTCGGCAGAAAAAATGCGTCTGAGCAAAAAGAAAAGCGCAATTCCCAGAAAAATAAGGGTCATCCAGTCCGCCAGCCCGTCCGGTATGGGTGTCCAGGACCATTCAAAACGGGACTCTTCCCACAGGGAGATGTGACCGGCCAGCCATATGGGGACAATGACAAGGCAGATATGGAATATGTAGCTTAGGATGGAGTATACAGGGCTCTTTGCTACGCTCTTGTTAAATGGCAGCAGCCATTTGATGATAGAAGTAAAAGCATACTTCCAACTGAAGTGTTGATAAATGATTTGGTCCTTCTTGGTAGAGACCACCAAAAACATAGCGGCCCTCAAAAGACTGCCGATAATGAAAATCATAAAGGCAATCCAGAGGAGCGGTCCTTCAACAAACAGGTAGAAATCCATAATACGCCAAACCTCCTTAACAAAATTTATGAATCAAAACATCTCTGCCGTTTTCAGACAGTGCAATCCGGGTTTATGGTACGCCTCGCCCATACATGCGAAATTAATCCAGGCAATATTCTGCATGTAACTTCAGCGTATATACAAAATTATGTATATACGCTGAAACTAACATTGTCAATGAGATTTTATTGTGTTGGTTTGAAAAAAATCGAAACCAAGAGAGATTGCTAAGACATAAATTAAGGGTTGGTCTGACGTTAAAGATCATGTACCATGGATAATATCTCGATATATGGATTCATTCGAAATCATTGATATGGGAGGGAACCATAATGCCTACACTGCATGATCAGTTCACAATCAATGGAATGGGATTGCGCAACAGGGTTGTTCTGCCACCACTGACCACAAACTGTGGCAGCTCTGATGGGAAAGTTACGGATGGTGTCGTTCAATTTTATGAGGAACGTGCAAAAGACGTGGGGCTTGTCATCGTAGAGGCCGCCTCGGTGCAGGCTGATGGACGAATTGTTCCGGGCAGTCTTGGACTGTGGGAAGACGGGCAGGTGGATGGTATGGCGGGGCTTGCCGATACCATTAAAAAATCAGGTGCTGCCGCGGTGCTTCAGATCAACCACGCGGGGGCCCGGTGTTTTCCCGCGGGCGGGGAAATGCAGGGGGCATCGCCATCCGGGTTCGCTTTGAGGCCGGACGTTGCGCCTTTTTCCATGAGCTTGAAACAGATTGACGCAATGGTTTCCCACTTCGTGGTTGCCGCGGCCCGTGCGGCGGAAGCGGGTTTTGACGGTGTGGAGATTCATGGCGCCCACATCTATTTGATCAGCCAGTTCCTATCGCCTCTTACCAATCAGCGGGATGATCGCTATGGGGGGGATGCCCGAGGGCGAGCCACAATGGCACTTGAAGTGGTCCAAGCGGTGCGGGAAAGATTGGGAATGAACTATCCCATTCTTTTTCGTCTCAATGTGGTGGAGCATGTGGAGGGGGGACAGACCCTGGCGGATGGCCTTGAGGTTGCCCGAGCCCTTGCAGAAGCGGGTGTGGATGCTCTGGACGTCTCACTGGTTACACAGGGTTCCTGGCAGGAAGCGGATGGAAGGAAATTCCTGCTTCCCGCTTCCGCTTTTTCAAAAGAACAGCCCCCCGGTGCAAACATTCCATTTGTGGCGCAGGTCAAGGAAACGACAGGACTTCCGGTGATCGGCGTTGGCAAACTTGGAAATGCCATGGCTGCCAAATCCGTTGAGGGGTCGTTGATGGATCTTGTGGCCATCGGTCGACAGATGATTGCCGATCCCGAATCAGCCGGCAAGATTCTGGCCGGGAAGGAGCGTGACATCATCCCCTGCAAGGAGTGCATGGCCTGCTTTGCATCCCTCAG
>CAZPQA010000114.1:0-8416 GCA_964588535.1 uncultured Desulfobacteraceae bacterium | reverse complement strand
TCCAGACTCGCGCTGCTGTGGTTGGACCCTGTGGCTACAAATAGTTCCGCCCCTCCCCCGGGGAAAGCATCCCGCAGGCGCCAGGCATGGTGAAGGGGGAAGTTCTGATCCTTTTCCCCGTGAATGATCAAAACCGGTACAGGGATGCTTTGAGCGAGTCTTACGGGGCTTACCGCATCCATTTGAAATCGGTAGTAAACGTCCATCCAAAAAACGATCATGGGCCCCAAAACCCAACCAAAAACAGGGTTAACGCCCCGGTAAAGGCTCCGCAAACCTTCCTTCGAACGTGCATAGCTCCCTTCGAGGAACAAAAGCCTGATACGATCGGGATTCCGGGAGGCGGCCAGAATGGCGCCGGCCGCCCCAGCCGAATGCCCGTACAGGAGGACCGGTTCGCCCAGCCAGCTTAGGATTGCTTCAATATCTTCGGCAAAACGGAACGCGGTCATGGATCGGTTGGGGGTGGAATTTCCGTGATCCCTGGCGCTGTGAAGCACCGTTTTAAACCCCAGCTTGGCGAAAACACGGGCCCGACCCGTCATGCGGTCCCGGTTTCGGCTCCAGCCATGGGCCAGCAGAACCGTCCCTCTGGACGGCATATCAGGTCCCACAATCCAGGTTTCCAGCATTCCCCCGTCCACCGCGGGAATTTGGATATCCCTGACATGACCCCAGTCGGGTCTGTCCTGAACCGGCCTGCGGGGAATTTGATGGAGCAGATACGCCAGAAAGAGCGTCAAGAGCAGATAAACCAGAACAGCACCAATGAAGATCCCCATGAAGAATCGGCTACTCCTTAATGTTTGAATTTAACCGTTGTTGAGAGCGTCTGATATTTTTTCAGCAGTTGCTTTGATCTCATCCATTTCCCCCGGTAGAATTTCCCAACCCGAAACGGGAAGATCCGGTCCCCCGGGGATTCTGGGAATCAGGTGAAGGTGGTAATGAAACACCACCTGGTTTGCGCCGGCGCCATTCAACTGCAGGCAGGCTACTCCAGAGGGTTGCAAGGTCGCCACGATCCCCGCCATTACTTTTTTTGAGGCTTTGTGTACGGCTGCGAGATCCTCGTTGGAGACTTCCATGAGGTTTGCCGCATGGTTTTTGGGAATAATCAGGGTATGTCCTGGAGATATGGGGTTAATGTCCATAAATGCGAGAACCCGATCATCTTCGTACACCTTAAAACTGGGAATTTCTCCGTTAATGACTTTACAAAAGATGCAGTCTTCCATGATTGACCTCCTAGTCCGCCAGATTGTTTTTTTGTATAATACCTTGAATCGCCACGCTTTTTTCTTCAGGAATGTCAGGCTTCTTTTTAATGTTCATGGACCGCATGACGTCGTAGGACCCATCCTCGAAAAGCACCGGCACCTGGGTGACGTAATCGGGATGGTGACAGCAGCCCGGAGCAAAAAAGCGTCCGGCTTTTCCTCCTTCTCGAAGGATTTTTCGGGCCCTATCGTACATCTCCTGACCCATGACCATGCCGATCTGTCCGCTGAAAGCGGCAACCATTTGCCCTGAATCAAAAAGTTTCTTTTTTTCCGCCATTGGTCTTTCCTCCGGCCCGGTTTAAAGATTATCCGGAAGGCCCAGTCTAAAGATTATCGGGCTCTGAAACAAGCTGTCCAAGGGGTTTAAGGTCTTGGTCCCCCGTTTTATCAATCAGCGATTCAAGGGTTTTCAGGGCATGGGGGATGTAAGCCTCAAAATAGGTTTTTTTCATGACCTTTGACAGAAATGAAAAGGCCCCCAGGATCTGAAGGTTCCGTTGAATGGCCAGGTAGGGATAGTCCCTTTCAAAGGGGCCGGCCCATGCGGGGTTATGGTCTTTGACCCGGGCCACATAAGCATCATAGATTTGCTGTTTCTGAATATCCGACAACGGGACGTAGGGGTCGACCAGAAGTGATGCGAGATCATAGGCCAGAGGCCCCAGCCGCCCGCCCTGCCAGTCGATGATGCCGATTCTTTCACCAGCCACCATAATGTTTCTGGACTGAAAATCCCGATGCATGAAGAATTGGCCGTCCGCCCGGGACGCCATATCGGCCAGATGATTAAAGGCGGTCTCAAGCCCGGGCCATGGTCCAACATGTCCCAGAAAACCCTTCAGAAAGGCGTCCCTGAAATAGTGGGCTTCATATTTCTGCATCACGGTTCGGTCATAACGCTCGGTCTGAGCGCACCATGCGGGATCAAAACCCTTTTGTCCCCGGAGTTGCAGGTTAAAAAGGTGCTCTAAAACCCTTTCATAAAGAGGAACCGGGTCCTTGCCCGACAGGACCACGTCCTGAAGGTTTACAGACCCCAGGTCTTCCATGATAAACCAGCCCTTGGCAAGGTCGTATTGATGAATAACGGGAAGGGGAAGCCTTTTTTGATGAAGGTGGTGGGCAATCATCACGTAGGCGTTGTTTTCACGTTTTCGGGTTGCCGTCTTGGGGGGATTGGTCATGGCAATGAACGATTGTTGGGACGGCTGTGCGTTGACACGCCAGAAAACACGGTGTGAACCGTCACCGGGCAGAGGATCAAAAGAGAGCTTTTTGTCCCCGGGGCAGGCTTTTTTCATAAAAGCCGTGATTTCTATTTTGAATTCTTTATCCATAAGTAGTTGCAACGAATAAGGTTATCCGATTACCCCCACCAGGTCTTCCGTCACCTCGCCGGCCCTGGTAACGACACTGTCGATGACCCGGACGTTTTCTTTGACCGTGACGTTTCCCCATAAAATGGAACGGATAATTTCTGCGCCTTTCTCCAGTGAAGTGCCATTCCCCAAAACGGCCCAGTCTTTGAGCCGGGCATCTTCATGAACCCGACAGTTGCGGCCCATGAGAAACGGGGCGCCGTTCAATGCTTCCCGGTTGGCTTCAATATAGCTTTTAATGCTTCCCGCGTCCCGCCAGTAATGGTTTTGTACCACATGTCCCCGCAGGGGTTGCCCTGCCCGAATGAGGGCACGATAGCATTCCAGAATACAGAAAAAGCGCCCGGAAGGAATATGGTCCAGGACCGGGAGGTTCATAATGTGAATGCCCGTAAAGGCCAACTGTCCTGCTTCCGGCACAGGGTTGATCTCCAGAATGTCCTTTTGGCTGTTGAGTTTGATCTGATTGAAGGGCCCAAAATCATGAAGCACCAGGGTCACCAGATCGCCCCGTTTCTCATGGGCTTCCAAAGCCGGGCCAAGGTCGATGTCCGTCAGGATATCCCCGTTGACCACAATAAAGGGCTCACGGTCCCAGAACCAGCGGGTTTTCCGGATACCGCCCCCCGTGCCCAGGATCTCCGGTTCCTCGCTGACATGAATCTTCACCCCGAAAGGCCGCCCGCCATCCAGATAATTTCGAATCTGGTTTCGGTGATGGTGGGCGTTCACCACAATCTCATCCACCCCTTGGGCCTTCAGCCAGAAAATGGTGTGGTCGATGATCGGCCGGTTTCCCACCGGGACGAGCGGTTTGGGCCTGTTTGACGTGAGGGGGGCGAGCCGGGTGCCTAGACCGGCTGCCAGAATCATTGCTTTCATGGGCCTGTTTTTTCCGTTGCAATTGTTTGTTACTGATTATACATGATGAAGGATCATGTCAATGCTGTTTTCACCAAAAGAAAGGATCGTCCATGCATTCCACCCTTGAACTTTCAGAACTTCACGATCATATGGGCAGACTCTTTATGGCCGGCATGCCCGGTCCCCGCCTGGATTCGGGGACCATCTCACTCATTCGAGACAGGGGTCTGGGCGGGATTATTCTGTTTAAACGGAATATCGTTGATCCCCTTCAGGTGGCAGCACTTACGAACGATCTTCAGGAAACGGCGCTGAAATACCATGGCGTTCCCCTTTTTCTGGGGGTGGATCAGGAAGGTGGGCGTGTGGCCCGGCTGGGGGAACCCTTCACCTGTTTTCCCGGTAACAGCGCCATCGGCGATGGTCCCGGTTCCCACGAGATGGCCGCCGTTTTTGGCCGGGTAACGGCAATGGAAATGCGGCTGGTGGGCCTCAATATGAACATGGCGCCGGTACTGGATGTGCCCACAGGGCCGGTGGATCAGCACCTTCAAGGTCGAATGTTCGGGGAGGATCCGGACCGGGTGGGAGATTTGGGACAAATTGTCATAAAAGCGCTTCAGGAAAACGGCGTCATGGCAGTGGGCAAACACTTTCCCGGTCTGGGAAAAGCGCGCTTGGATCCCCATGAGCATCTCCCCACCATTGAAGCGGATCAACAGGAAATTGAAACCATCAACCTGCCGCCCTTTCAGGATGCAATCCGGGAAGGGGTTTCCGCCATCATGACATCCCATGCAATTTATCCGGGCCTCGATCCGCATCATCCGGCCACCCTGTCTTATCCGATCATCACGGAATTGCTAAGGGACCGGCTGGGGTTTCAAGGGCTGATCATCACCGATGATCTGGAAATGGGCGCCATCAAGAAAGATCCGGGTGTGGCCGAAGGCGCGGTAAAAGCCTTTGAGGCGGGAAACGATATCCTGTTGATCTGTGAAGACCAGGGGCTTGTGGGGGAGAGCATGGACAAGGTGAGAAACCGGCTGCTCACCAATGATGCACTGCTTTCAAGGCTTCATGAATCGGTCGGTCGCATCATGGCCGCCAAGGAGAAATTCCTGAAGCGATGGGAACCTGTTTCCCTGAAAAAAGTGGAGCAGTATTTCAAAGGAAAACTGTGATTCTATCCGAATCCAGCGCTCAGTACATAACGCCCGCCTAGTTCCAAACCCATGGCGAAGGTGAATACGAGCAAAGCCAGATAATCCTTCCGACCCATTCGCAGCTCACGCAGATAGGTTCTAGGTCCCCGGTTGTACCCACGGCTTTCCATGGCCATTGCGAGCGCGTCCGCCCGCCTCACAATGCCCAGGATCAGGGGTATCAGCAATGATGCGGTGGCCTTCATCCGTCGTAAAATGGGACCATTCTTGAAGCAGGCACCCCTTGCGGTCTGAGCTTCCCTGATCCTGTTCAGTTCATCGAGTATGGTGGGCACAAACCGCATGGCCATGGATATCATCAGTGCCAGATCGTGGGACGGGATTCCTACTCGCTTAAAAGGTCGCAGAACCCTTTCGATCCCGCTGATGAGTTCGCCGGGTGAGGTGCTCATGGTCAGAATCGATGCACTCAAAATGAGGAGTGAAAACTGCCATATGACGAAAGTCCCCGTGGTGAGGCCTTCACGGGTAATGGTGACCGGCCATGGGGGAAAAGGTGGAATGGGTGTTCCCGCCGTAAACAGGAGATGAAGGAAAAAAAGGAGCCCCAGAAAAAACAGCATGGGACGAAAGGCTGCTCGGATGTGTGCGAGGTTCAGATGGCTTGCGCGAACCAGGATCAGCAGAAAAGTGGTGATCCAGCACTGGGTCAGCGGATCCCCTTTCAAGATCATGATGCTCAGGACAACAGCGGCTGCCAGTTTCACCCGGGGGTCCAGTCCGTGGATGATGGATGAGCGCGGAATGTATTGACCCAAATGAACCATGAAGAATTCCTTATTCTTTGCGACTTGGCGGCTTTGCGTGAGACAAACACGTGTTCAACTCTCGACAGGCCTCTTCCAGCGTAAGGACATCCGTGGGAACCGGATGTCCCATCTTTTGGAGTCGCCACATGAGTTCGGTTACTTCCGGTACATCCAGGCCCAAGTCCTCGAGCAAGGCCACGTTGGAAAAAACGGCCTTCGGTTCTTCGCTCAAGATGATACGGCCATGGTCCATCACCACAACCCGATCGGCGCCGACAATTTCATCCATACGGTGGGTAATGTGGATGATGGTGATACCTTTAGCGTGAAGTTCTTGCACCACATCAAGGACCATTTTCCGTCCGGAAGGGTCCAGGTATGCGGTGGGTTCATCCAGGATGATATAACGGGGCTTCATGGCCAGGACGCCTGCCAGGCACACCAAATGCTTTTCACCGTTTGACAGGGCGTGGGGGGCTTTATTCCCAAAGGATTCAAGCCCTACCTGAGCAAGCGCTTCCTGGACTCGCCGGGCTATTTCTTCTGAGGGCAATGCCAGATTCCCGGGTCCGAAAGCCACGTCTTCTTCAACGGTCATGCCTACAATCTGGTTGTCCGGATTTTGAAAGACCATCCCCACCAGCTGCCGAATGCGGTAAAGGTTAGACGGGTCTTTGGCGCTCAGCCCTTCCACCCGTACGTCACCGGTGGTCGTGGGCAGAAGACCGTTTAAGTGTCTGACGAAGGTGGTCTTTCCACAACCATTAGGGCCGATGATTCCCAGGTGAACGCCTCGGGGAATTTCCATGTTTATTCCCCTGAGAACCGGTGTTTCATCACCGTCATAGGTGTAAGAGAGATTTTCAACCTGAATCATGCGGAAGGTCCCTGGATCCTGAACTTAGGTTTGACCTTTTTAACCACATAGGCCGTCGCCAGGATTTTCACCATATCCCCTATGAGAAACGGCAGCACCCCCACGGAGATTGCCTTATTAACCGAAAGTTTGGCCACCAGGGAAAGCTGGGCCACACCCAAAAGATAAATCACAGCAGTTCCCGCAACCAGGGCGGCGACAGTCCATGCAAAGCCGGGTTTTCTTTTCAGGTTCACCAGCGCGCCGATCACCCAGGCGGCGGCGACAAAGCCAATCAAATAGCCTCCGGTAGGCCCCAGAAGAACGCCCAAGCCCGCTTTTCCGCCAGCGAATACAGGCAGACCGATGATCCCGATCAATAAGTAAATCACCTGGCTTAATGCCCCCAGCCGTGCCCCCAGAAGTGCCCCGGCCAGGCCTAAAAACAGGGTCTGAAGGGTAATGGGAACCGGCGGCAAAGGGATGATGAGGTAGGCGCCGGCAGCAGTACCGGCCCCGAAAAGCGAAGCATAAATCATGCCCCTCAATGACATGGTTGTTTTTTTCAAATTTTCATCTCGCAGATTTTTCAAAACCAAGGGCGTCAGGGTCTCGGCAATACCATTCGGAGAGGTCCTTGTCAACGAATTATCCGCCTTGTGAAAAACCTCACTTGACGGCCGATTTTTTTTGTGATAGGCAAAGGTTCTCCAAAAAATTTCCACTTTATTTTGAATGTTTAAATGGCAATTGGGTAGGATTTTATTTCAAACCTACAAAAACACCACAACCATATGAGGAGGATTAAAAGAATGGCTTACAATGCGGTAGAAATGGCAGACTGGCAGATTTCCGAAGCTGCCGAGAAAAACATGCCGACACCTGATGAATGGCGAGACAAGTTGGGCCTTGAGCCGGAAGAAATGCTTCCCATGGGAAGACTGGCCAAGTTGGATTTTCTGAAAATCATCGACCGTCTCCAGAACAAACCCGATGGCAAGTACATTGAAGTTACGGCCATTACCCCCACACCCCTGGGCGAAGGAAAAAGCACCACGTCCTGCGGTCTCATGGAAGGTTTGGGGATGCGCGGCGTTAACGTCGGCGGCGCACTTAGGCAACCCTCCGGCGGCCCCACCATGAATGTCAAGGGAACTGCAGCCGGCGGCGGAAATTCGCTCCTGATCCCCATGACCGAGTTCTCCCTGGGACTCACCGGCGATATCAACGACATCATGAACGCTCACAACCTGGCCATGGTGGCTTTGACCAGCCGCATGCAGCACGAGCGCAACTATAACGATGAGCAGCTGGCCCGTCTTACCGGCATGCGCCGAATGGATGTCGATCCCACCCGCGTGGAAATGGGCTGGATCATTGACTTTTGCGCCCAGTCTTTGAGAAACATCATCATCGGCATGGGTGGCCGCTACGACGGCTTCACCATGCAGAGCAAGTTCGGCATCGCCGTGGGAAGCGAGTGTATGGCGATCCTGGCGGTTATCCGGGACCTGGCCGATCTCAAAGAACGCCTCAACAACATCACCTTGGCTTTCGACAAGAGCGGCAAACCGGTTACCACCGGCGACCTGGAAGTGGGCAACGCCATGACCGCTTTCATGCGCAACACCATCAACCCGACTCTCATGTGCACCGCCGAGTACAACCCCTGCATGGTGCACGCCGGCCCCTTTGCCAATATCGCCGTGGGTCAGTCCTCCATTATTGCCGACCGCGTGGGTCTGAAATTGTTTGACTACCACGTCACGGAATCCGGATTCGCGGCCGACATCGGCTTTGAGAAATTCTGGAATGTCAAGTCCCGCTTCAGCGGCCTGAAACCCAACGTATCAGTGCTTACCTCCACCATCCGTGCGCTTAAAATGCACGGCGGCGGCCCCAAGGTGGTCCCGGGTATCGCCATGGATCCTGTTTACACCCAGGAGAATCTGGAACTGGTGGAAAATGGCTGCGAGAATATGGTCCACATGATCGGCGTCATCCGCAAAGCCGGTATCAACCCGGTGGTCTGCATCAACCGCTTCTACACCGACACCGA
>CAZPQA010000113.1:6643-8492 GCA_964588535.1 uncultured Desulfobacteraceae bacterium | reverse complement strand
AACCATTTAGAAAAAAGGAGGGAGCATGAAAAGAGAAAAGCGGTTTGGCAGTTTTTGTGTCCTGTTTTTGGTTGCGGCGGTGTTATGCCTGTGGGGCGGTGTGGGGGCGAAGGTCCACGCCGCTCAAGAAATGTCTGCCTGCGCTGCTGACAAGCAGATCAATAAAGAAATTTCTCCCGAGGCCCAATTGGTTACCCTTGGCTGCTTTTTCAAGAAATGGGAAGGGGTCAACACGCTCCATTTCAAGGTTTCCCTCAAGAACGTGAGCGATAAACCCCAGCGTTTCAGGGTCAACATCTTTTTGGACAATGGTAAGGCCGTGGGCGGTTTGGTCCCCCGGAAAACCAAAAAGGGACTGGTAAAGCCGGGGAAGACCGCTTCCTTTGTTTATCCGGTCAAAAACATGACCAGTAAGGCCAAATCCATTGACATCAGAATTACCACCATGGGGCAATAGCACCTCAATAATAAGAAAGGGAGGTTCACATGAAAATGAAAAAACTCAGCATTTTGTTGGCTCTTTTTGGGATATTACTCCTGGTGTTTGCCGCACCGGCTGCTTCAAAAACCGTGTTCCTGGGTATCGGTACCGGCGGTACCGGCGGAATCTACTACCCCTACGGTGGCGGCGTGGCGGAAATCTGGACCCAGTATGTACCGGGGGTCAAAGCCGTGGCGGAAGTGACGGGGGCCAGTGTGGAAAACGTCAAACTGGCATCCAAAGGTGAAACCGTGGTCGGTGAAGTCATGGGCGACGTGGCCGTGGCCGGTTACAAAGGGATCAGCAAATTCAAGGGAAAAAAGCAGAAGATTTTGTCCATGGCCATTATGTACCCCAACCTGCTTCAGATGGTAACCCTCAAGGACAGTGGCGTCACCAATGTGGAGCAGGTGAAGGGAAAGACCATCAGCACCGGCAGCCCGGGAAGCGGTACCAACTTCATGGCCGAGGAGGTGTACAAAGCCTTGGGCGTTCCCAAAGACGCCTATAAAGACTCGCGGCTCTCTTTCACCGAGAGCTCCAACGCGCTTCGAGACGGCATGATTCAGATGGGTACCTGGTGCGTAGGCCCCGGAACCAGCTCCATCTTGGACCTGGCCACCACACACGACATTCGCATCTTACCCTTTACACCCGAACAGACGAAAAAAATCCTCGCCTCAAACAAGACTTACTCCGCCATCGAGCTGTCAGGTGGTGTGTACCGAGGGGTGGATAAGCCCGTCCCCACCATTGGCGTCTGGAACGTGATGATCTGCCAGAAATCCCTGGATACGGATCTCGTGTACAAACTGGTAAAGGCCCTGTTTGAGCACAATGACGCGCTGGTCAAGATTCACCCGTCCGCGGCCTACACCACGCCCGAAAACACGGTGAAGTACTCCCCCATACCGCTCCATCCGGGCACCATCAAATACCTGAAGGAAAAGGGGATTAAGGTGCCGGCGAAGCTGATTCCATAGGACGCGGAAAAAGTGTGAAAAAGCCGCTACGCTTCATGCTGTGGGGCGCCGTGGTGGTGTTTGGGTTGCTTCTCCCGGCCGCCTGGCTTTTGCCGGGCGGCCTGGAGTTGTTCATCACCCCTGTGGAGAAAGCGGATCCCCTGCTGGTTTTGCCCCTGAACCCGGGAGAGCGGTTCACGCTCCACTACATGCATTCCGTCGAAAATGCGCCCATCTGGGAAACCCACAGCGTGGACGAAAAAGGGCGGATCTACATTGAAGAAGAGCGCTACCTGAAATTCGGGGCCGGCATGGGCCGCATGCCGGGGATTGGCCGCATGGTGCGGCGGGGCCCCTATGAGGTCATCGAAAACATGCACATGGCCACCGGAGATTTTGTGCTGCG
>CAZPQA010000113.1:0-6543 GCA_964588535.1 uncultured Desulfobacteraceae bacterium | reverse complement strand
GCCCCTATGAGGTCATCGAAAACATGCACATGGCCACCGGAGATTTTGTGCTGCGGATCGGCAGCCCAGGTGTGGACCATACCGTTTTGTGGCGGGGGATCAAGACGAACCTCTCTCGTGTGGCGCCCCACGTGGCCGTTCAGTTCAGCGCTCGGCCGGTGAGTCTGCTCTACCGAATTTTTCGCGTGTTTTTTCCCCATTCGGCAACACCGTAACAAGAGAGGCGACCATGACGGAAACACGGGAAACCGCATCATCTTCCCCCATGGAAAGGGGCATCATCGGCGCCGTCGCCGTGATCGGCGTTGGGCTGAGTCTGTTTCAACTCTATACGGCCGGTATCGTCGCCATGACCGCCATGCGGCACCGTGCTGTTTTTTTAAGCAGCATCCTGGTGCTGGCCTTTTTGACCCGGCCTTTGCTCAAGAACAGGAATCACAAAGCATATGGGGTTTGCCGTTGGGTGGATCTGCTCTTGTGTGGCCTGAGTGTAGCGGTCGGGGCATACATATTTATCGATTTAACCGGCATCTTTGACCGCCAGGGGGACTGGAGCCAGTGGGACATCGCCACGGGGATCACCCTGATTCTGCTGGTCCTGGAAGCCACCCGCCGGGTAATCGGATTGAACCTCACCTGCATTGCAGCGGCTTTCCTCTGTTTTGGCTATTATGGCCCGTACATACCTGATATTCTCGTCCACAAGGGGTATTCCATCGAACGGATGGCCACCACCCTGTCGCTGACCACCGAAGGGATTTTCGGGTTGCCAACCGGAGTCGCTGCCACCTTTGTGTTTATTTTCATTCTCTTCGGGTCTTTCCTGGAAAAGACCGGCGCGGGCAACTTTTTCATCGACATGGCCTATTCCATTACCGGGCGGTTTTCAGGAGGACCGGCCAAAACCGCCGTGGTAGCCAGCGGATTCATGGGTTCCGTCGCCGGAAGCGCCGTAGCCAATGTGGTGGCCACCGGATCTTTTACCATTCCCATGATGAAAAAAATCGGCTACCGCCCCCATGTGGCTGCAGCAGTGGAGGCGGCGGCTTCCACTGGGGGGCAGCTCATGCCCCCCATCATGGGGGCCGGCGCATTTCTCATGGCGGAGTTCACCCAGACGCCTTACCTTGAAATCGTCAAAATCGCCTTTATCCCCGCAGTGCTTTATTTTTTTTCCGTAATCCTTTTTGTTCATCTGGAGGCCCAGAAGGCCGGCATATGGGGTCTTCCCAAGGAGATGCTGCCCAACTTTCTGAAAACCCTCAAAACGGGCATCCATTTCATCCTCCCCGTGGGCATCCTTATAACGGTTCTATTCATGAACTACAGCCCCATGATGGCAGGATTCGTTGCCATCATCGCACTTTACGTCACAGCGCTTTTTCGAAAGTCGTCCCGGATTTCATTTTTGACCCTTCTCAAAACCCTGGAGCAGGGCGCGAAGAACGCCGTGGTGGTGGCCGTGGCCTGCGCAGCCGCCGGCATCATCGTCGGCGTGGTTAATCTGACGGGGACAGGACTCCGTTTTTCTTCCCTGGTCGTCTCCCTTTCCGGAGGGATTCCGCTACTGGCCCTGGCCCTGGTTGCTGTGACATCGTTGCTGCTGGGAATGGGACTGCCCGTGACCGCCTCTTACATCGTCCTGGTCATTCTGGCCGGACCGGGGTTGATGGATCTGGGAATTCCGCTTTTGACGGCCCATATGATCGTTTTCTGGTACAGCCAGGACGCCAATATCACACCGCCGGTGGCCCTGGAATCCTTTGCCGCCTCCGGCATTGCCGGATCCAAGCCCATGAAAACGGCCTTCACCTCCTGGAAACTGGCCAAAGGGCTCTATATCCTGCCCGTTGTCATGGCCTATCATCCCCTCCTTCTGAACGGCCCCACCGGGGAAGTGGTGCAGACCGTGATCTTCTGCACCCTAGCCATCATTGCCTTCGTGGTGTGCATGGAACGCTATTGCCTGGTTCCCCTCAGCTGGGCTGAAACCATCCTGTTCGGCGGATCGGGCGTGCTGCTCATCTGGGTCGGCGACACATGGAACTATATGGGGCTTGTCATTTTCGTGCTTCTTGCGGCATACCAGGCCATTCGATTCAAAAAGCAACCCCCCAGAAAAAAAACTGCGCCGCCGGGAGGAGTCTATGAAAGCGCTGAACGCGTTTGAACTGATCGAAAAGCGGGAAATAAGGGAGCTCAAAACCGAAGCCCGTCTGTACCGTCACCAAAAAACAGGGGCCGAGGTTCTCTCAATGATCGCCGACGACGAAAACAAGGTGTTTGGCATCACCTTTCGAACGCCCCCCTTTGACTCTACCGGAGTGGCCCATATTCTGGAGCATTCCGTTCTTTGCGGATCCAAAAAGTATCCCGTCAAGGAGCCCTTTGTGGAGCTTCTGAAAGGGTCGCTCCAGACCTTTTTAAACGCCTTTACCTACCCGGACAAAACCTGCTATCCCGTGGCCAGCCAGAACCTTCAGGATTTTTATAACCTCATGGATGTCTACATGGATGCGGTGTTCTACCCGCGGATCACTCCCGCCATCTTTCAGCAGGAAGGATGGCATTTTGAACTGGAGAAAAAAGATGCCCCAATGGTGTTCAAAGGGGTGGTGTTCAACGAAATGAAAGGGGCCTATTCTTCACCGGACAATGTGCTTTCCGAATACTCCCTTCAGTCCCTGTTTCCGGACAATGCCTATGGCCTCGACTCGGGCGGTGATCCCAAAGAAATCCCCAACCTCACCTATGAGCAGTTTTACGCCTTTCACGAGCGGTATTATCATCCGTCCAACGCACGCATCTTTTTTTATGGTGATGATGATCCTGAAGAACGTCTGCATCGCCTGGAGGCCGTGCTGAAAGCGTTTGAACCGGTTTCCGTGGATTCCAATGTCCAACTGCAATTGCCCTTCGATAAACCCAAGAAACGGGTTCACCCCTACATGGCGGGCGAAGAGGATGAAACAACCGCCAAGGGGATGATCACCGTGAACTGGCTGTTGGAAGAAACAACCCGTGTGGATGTCAATTTTTCCCTGCGCATCCTTGAATACATCCTGCTGGGCATGCCCGCCTCTCCTCTCAGAAAGGCGCTTATCGATTCCGGGCTGGGGGAGGATTTAACCGGCGGCGGGCTGGAAACCGAACTCCGGCAAATGTACTTTTCCACCGGCCTCAAGGGGATTGATACGGAGAATGCACTGAAAATCGAGGATCTTATCCTGGATACCCTGAAATCGCTCAGCCTTTCGGGCATTGATCCCCATACGGTTGCGGCGGCCCTCAACACCATTGAATTCCGTCTGCGGGAAAACAACACCGGCAGTTTTCCCCGGGGCCTTTCTCTGATGCTGCGGTCCCTCACCACCTGGCTTTACGGTGGAGACCCCCTGGCCCTGGTGGCCTTTGAAGGTCCCCTTGAACGGGTCAAGAAACAAATTTCCGCCGAACCTGACTATTTTGAACGTCTGATTGACCGGTCATTTCTTTCAAACCCCCATCGGTCCACCCTGGTTCTGGCGCCCGATTCGGACCTCAGAAACAGGGAGGCGGATGCTGAAAAGAGAAAGCTTCTAAAAGCCAGAACCGGCATGGATGAAAAAGCGCTGCAAGCGGTCCAGGAAAACACTATCGCACTGAAACTTCTTCAGGAAAAACCGGATTCCCACGAAGCCCTTGCCGCCATTCCCATGTTGAAGCGGGAGGATCTGGCGCCGCAAAACAAAATTATCCCCCGGGTTGAAACAGACGAAAAAGGCACCCCCATTCTGCTCCACGACCTCTTTACCAACGGCATTGTATACATGGATCTGGGTCTTGACCTTCAACATCTGCCCCCTGAGTATGTGCCCTATATTCCCCTTCTGGGGCGGGCTTTTGTTGAAATGGGGACGGAAACGGAAGATTTTGTATCCCTTACCCAGCGCATCAGCCGAAAAACAGGGGGCATCCATCCCGCTCCCTTCACATCGGATGTGCAGGAGGCCCGTGGCGGCACGGCCTGGCTGTTTCTTCGGGGAAAAGCCATGACCCACCAGGCCGATGCGCTGATTCAGATTTTTGAGGATGTGCTCCTTACGGTTAAATTAGACAACCGGGAGCGTTTCAGGCAAATGGTCATGGAGGAAAAGGCCCGGGTTGAACAAAAACTGATACCCGCCGGCCACCAGATGGTGAACCTGCGTTTGAGATCCCATTTTTCCGAATCCCATTGGGCGTCCGAACAGATGGGGGGCATCAGCTATCTCTTTTTTGTCAGGCAGCTGGCCCGGGATATTGAAAAGGACTGGGCGAAGGTCCTTGCCACTTTGAAGAATATCCACCGCATATTGGTGAACCGCAAGACTGTTTTGTCCAACATTACCATCGATGCTTCCGGATGGAACCGCTTCGAACCCCGCTTACGACAGTTGCTGCAAGCCTTGCCGGAAGCACCGGCTTCCCCATCCGGTATTTCCAAGGTGGATTGGCCCGGCCACAGCAAGCCCCTCTTTGAGGGGATGACCATCCCATCCCAGGTGAACTATGTGGGCAAAGGAGCGGATCTCACGGAATTGGGGTATGAATTTCACGGTTCGGCCCTGGCCATTACAAGGTATGTGCGTAATGCCTGGTTGTGGGATCGGGTTCGGGTGCAGGGGGGTGCCTATGGGGCCTTCGCTCTGCTGGATCGCATCTCCGGGGTATTGACCCTTGTTTCCTACCGGGACCCGAACCTGGTTCAGACCCTGGATATCTTTGACCGATCCTCACAGTTTCTGGAAGAAGAGACCCTTTCGAAAGACGAATTGACCAAAAGCATTATCGGCGCCATCGGGGATCTGGACAGCCACATGCTGCCGGATACCATGGGGTTCGTTTCCATGATTCGATCTCTGACAAACGATACCGAAAATCTGAGGCAGCAAATGCGGGAAGAACTTCTGGAAACCACAACCACTCATTTCAAGGCCATGGGCAGGGTCCTGAAGGAAGTTGCGAAGGAGGGCGTCGTCAAAGTCCTGGGTTCTTCCACCGCCATGGACGTCGTGGAAAAGGAGCGACCGGGCTGGCTGAGACGGGTTAAGGTTCTTTAAGGTCCACCCTATCCTGACGGTTGTTGACAAATCCGAAGGTCGAGCATATGCTCGTAAGCATCATTCTTGGGCCATTCTCACCTTAATTTATCCAAAATGAAATCAGCGAAAGCCTCATGAAGGAGGAGCAGCATGGGACGGGGAAAAATGCACTACGGCTGGGTTGTCATTTTCATGGGCTTGCTCACCACCATCGCCGCCCACGGTTTCGGTCGCATGGCCTACACCATTATCCTGCCTGCCATGAAAGACGGGCTTCAGTTTGATTACACGCAGCTGGGTCTTCTGGGTACCGGAAATTTCATCGGCTACCTGACCATGGCCATTATCGGCGGATTTCTGGCGGCCCGCTTTGGGACCCGTATTGTCATCACCCTGGCGCTGGTTCTCATGGGAGTCACCATGGTGCTGACCGGCCTTGCTGAAAGCTTCGGTTTCGCCTTTGGCATGCGCCTGATGACAGGCTTGGGCAATGGTGCGGCCTACGTGCCGGCAATGGCCCTGGGGTCCGCCTGGTTTTCCATGGAAAGACGGGGATTTGCCACGGGCATCGTTTCAGGCGGCATCGGAGCGGGAACCCTTATCAGCGGACTTGTGGTGCCTCCCATCCTCCAGGCCTTCGGCCCGGAGGGATGGCGCATGTCCTGGTACATCCTGGGCGGTGCCGTGCTGGTGATTTCAGGGGTGGTATTTCTTTTTATCCGCAGTCGTCCAGAGGATAAAGGGCTGTCTCCCATAGGGGTTCGAAAGGCAGATGAACAGCCAGCTGCATCAGGCACTCAGAGCAAGGCCTCTTCCCTTGACTGGACCCAGATTTACCGAATGCCTTCGGTCTGGTATCTGGGCCTCGTCTACTTCTTTTATGGCCTCTCCTATATCATCTATATGGTTTTTTTTGCCGCCTATCTGGTCAAGGAAATCGGCCTTTCCCAAGGCTGGGCCGGAACATTATGGGCTACAGTAGGGGGATTGAGCGTGTTTTGCGGCGTTATCTGGGGAAGCATCTCCGACCGGCTGGGGAGAAGCCGGGGGGCTGCTCTGGCCTATCTGGTCCTGGGCATCTCCTATATTATTTATGCACTGGTCAAGATCAAATTCGGTTTTTATCTTTCCGCTGTTCTGTTCGGTTTTACCGCCTGGAGCATTCCCACCATCATGGCGGCAGCGGCCGGCGACTTTGTGGGACCCCGGCTTGCACCGGCGGGTCTCGGGTTTGTGACCCTGTTTTTCGGCATCGGCCAGGCCCTGGGGCCGTTACTGGGTGGATACATTGCCGATGTCACTAATTCTTTCACCATCCCATTTCTGGTGGCGGGGGGCATATCGCTGATGGGTATGGTGTTTTCGCTTTTTCTCAAAAAGCCGGTGAAATCGTAAAATCAGCGTGCGGGTTTCTGCCATTCCTTTGCGAAAATCTCTCCGATTCGGCCCACCTGGCTCGAGTCTATTTTCATGGCCTTGG
>CAZPQA010000112.1:0-8911 GCA_964588535.1 uncultured Desulfobacteraceae bacterium | reverse complement strand
ACCGTACGTTGTTCGAAGAATCCCGGGACGCCATATTCATCTGTGATCGCACCGGGGAAATGATTGATGCCAATCAGGCCATGCTGGATCTTTTTGGTTATACCCAATCCGAGATGATGGAGATGAATGTCTGGGATACCAATATAAATCGGGAAGACGTGGCCAGATTTGTCGCGGCCACCGACGAGACAGGTTCGGTCAGGGATTTTGAGGTGGGGGCCAGAAAAAAACATGGTGAACAGATGGTCTGCCTGGTTACGGCAACATCCCGGCGGACCGATGACGGCCATATCCTGATCTACCAGGGTATTGTAAGGGACATCACTGAACAAAAACGGGCGGAGGCGGATTTAAGAAAATACCAGGAACATCTCAAGGAATTGGTGGAAGAACGCACGGCGGAACTGGCGGAAGCGACCCGGGAGGCCCAGCAGGCCAGGGATGCGGCCGATGAAGCCAACGAAGCCAAAGGCAGCTTTCTGGCCAATATGAGCCATGAGCTGCGCACGCCCATGAATGCGGTCATCGGCATGACACACCTGGCTATGCAGACGGAGGTGACCCCCAAACAGCAGGACTACCTCAGTAAAATTCAGTCATCCGCCCATTCTCTTCTGGGTATTATCAATGATATTCTGGATTTCTCCAAAATCGAGGCCGGCAAACTGGACATGGAAGCCGTGGATTTCAGTCTGGATGATGTTCTTGAAAACATGACCACCCTGATCACGGTCAAAGCCCAGGAGAAAAAGGATCTGGAAGTTCTGTTTGATATTGATCCGGATGCACCCCGGCGCCTGGTGGGGGATCCCCTGCGCCTGGGGCAGGTTCTCATCAACTTGGCCAACAACGCCGTGAAGTTCACGGAATCAGGCGAAATTGTGGTTTCCGCCCGTTTGTTGAACCAGGACGAAGACCGGGTTACGTTGGAGTTCAGGGTGAGAGACACAGGCGTGGGTCTCACCCGGGAACAAATCGGCAAGCTCTTTCAGGCATTTACCCAGGCGGATACCTCCACCACCCGAAAATTCGGCGGCACCGGATTGGGGCTGACCATCAGCAAGCGGCTGGTGAACATGATGCAGGGCGAGATCCGGGTTGAAAGCGAGCCGGGAGAAGGCAGCGCCTTTATATTCACCACAGTATTCGGCCTTGGGCGGGAAAAAGATCAGAGCCGATTCAACCCCTCACCGGACCTTCGGGGGATGAGGGTTCTGGTGGTGGATGACAATGCCACCTCCAGGGAAATTCTGGAGGGAATTCTGGCCTCCTTTTCTTTTAAGGCGACCCTGGTAGCTTCCGGAGAAGAAGGCTTAACGGAACTTGCCGCTGCCGATGATCCCTATGAACTGGTGATCATGGACTACAGGATGCCGGGAATGAACGGTATTGAAGTAGCCCGGCGTATCAAGCAGAACACGCAACTGAGCCGAATTCCGGCTGTTATTATGGTGACCAACTACGGCGGTGAAACAGTCATGCAACAGGCCGATGAAGCCGGGTTGGACGGATTTCTTTTAAAACCCGTAAACCCTTCCGTATTGTTTGACGCCATCATGCAGGCCTTTGGCAGGGAGGCACCCCGATCTTCCCGCGCTGTTCCGGAAAATGCTTCGGGAGTGGGGGCGCTCAGCCGGATTCGAGGTGCACGGGTGCTGCTGGTGGAAGACAATGAAATCAATCAGCAGGTGGCCAGCGAGATTCTTGCGGCCGCGGGCCTCCAGGTTTCATTGGCCAACAATGGTCAGGAAGCGGTGGATGCTGTAAAGACTGATGATTTTCACGCAGTCCTCATGGACGTGCAAATGCCGGTAATGGATGGATATACGGCCACTCGTGAAATCCGCAGATGGGAAGAACAATTCCGCAATCCGCAATCCGCAGTCCGCATTCCAATCATTGCCATGACCGCACACGCTCTGGCCGGCGACCGGGAAAAATCCCTTGAAGCAGGCATGGATGATCATGTTTCTAAACCCATCGATCCGGAGTTGCTCTTTGAAACCCTTTTGAAATGGGTCAAGAAATCCTCCGGGGAAAGCCCGGGTCAGGAACTGGCCACTGAAACCGACATGACGTCCCCTGACCCATCTGATGGAGCGGATTTCCCTGAGCTTGACGGCATCCATGTGGCGGCGGGTCTCAAACGGCTTCTGGGCAACAAAAAATCCTACCGCCGTATTCTCTTAAGATTTCGTCAGGATTTCGAAAATGCAGCAGACACCCTCCTGGACCTGGTGAATGGTGAGAAGTATGAAGAGGCTGAGATTCTGGCCCATTCCATTAAAGGCGCCGGCGGAAATGTGGGGGCTGAGGCACTCCAGGCGGCGGCTGCAGCCGTGGAAGAGGCTTTGAAAGACAGGGGAAAGACTTTGCCGGAGGGTGAGTTTGTTTATTTTAAAAATGAGCTCGGTCGGGTCATGACCGCCTTGATGGCCCTTAAGGGGGATGATCCGCCTTCGCCGGAAGCGATGGAAACACCGGCAGAGATTGATCCCCACATGGCTGAGGAAGTTGCGGTTCGCATAAAAGATGCAGCCGAAATAGGCGATGTGATGGAACTGTCCAAATTGGGCGCCGAACTGACGGCTCGAACGGATGGCTTACGTGAATACGGGGCGAAAATCAGCCATCTTGCTGATGAGTTCGATTTTGATGGCCTTCTGGAAATGGCAGATGACCTGGCTGCGGCAATCGGGTCATGAGGAGCGTAAAATGACCAGTGACACAATGGAATCTTCAAACAACCCTGAAAAGCCTGAACACATTCTGCTGGTGGATGATAACACCACCAACCTGCAGGTGCTCCATGAAACCCTGGCCGGAACCGGTCACAAATTTCTCATTGCCAAGAACGGTGAAAGCGCCCTTGCCATTTCCCGGAAAGCCAAACCATCCCTGATCCTTCTGGATATAATGATGCCGGGGATCGATGGGTTTGAGGTGTGTCGACAATTGAAAGCTGATCCCGGAACGGAGGCCATTCCAGTCATCTTTCTGACGGCCCTGGACGATACCAAAGACAAGGTCAAAGGGTTCGGACTGGGGGCGGTGGATTATGTATCGAAGCCGTTTCAGCCGGAAGAGGTGATCGCCCGGGTGAACACCCATCTGACCATCAACCGATTGAGAAAGTCTCTTGCAGAGAAAAACCGGGAATTGGCGTCCGCAAACGATCTTTTGGAAGAACGTGTTCGAGCGCGGACACAGGAAATGGTCGAGTTGAACCACATTTATGAGCGGTTCGTGCCGCGGGAATTCATCAGCCTACTGAATAAAGAAAGCATCCGGGAAATCCGACTGGGAGACCAGATCAAGCAACAGATGACGGTTATGTTTGCCGACGTTCGCGGCTGGACAACTCTCTCCGAGAACATGTCTCCCCAGGACAACTTCAACTTCATCAACGGGTATCTGCGGCGGGTAAGCCCGGTGATTGAGAAGCATAATGGTTTCATTGACCAGTATTACGGGGATGGTGTCATGGCCCTGTTTCCCGACACTCCCGATGACGCGGTGATGGCGGCCATCGCCATGCACGGGGTGGTGGATGAATACAATGAAGAACGGCAATCCTACGGTCTTCTGCCCATGGGCATCGGCGTGGGCCTTCATCTGGGCGATCTGATGCTGGGGATCATCGGGAGTGAAGATCGGATGCAGGGTGCGGTGGTGTCAGATGATGTCAATCTGGCGGCACGGCTGGAGGGATTGACCCGCATATACGGCTCTTCAGTGACCTTAAGTGAACTGACCTTTTCCCAACTGAAAGATCCAAACCGCTATATGCACCGCTTTGTGGATAAGGTTTCCGTCAAAGGGAAGAAGAAACCGGTGTCTGTGTATGAGGTCTATGATGGGGACCCCAATGAGGTGGCGGTACTGAAAGAGGAGACCAAAGGAGAATTCGAAGCGGGTCTGCAGGTTTACTATGACAGAAAATTTTCCGAAGCCAGCGTCAAGTTCAGCCAGGTGCTGCAAAAAAACCCGGGAGACAAGGCCGCCCGCATTTATCTTGAACGTTGCGCCCGCTATATGGTGAAAGGTGTTCCCGAAGACTGGACCGGAGTGGAAACCTTGACCAAGAAATAATGTTGATCAGCCGTTTTACCGCCATGCAAACGGTGGTTGTTCAAAATGCGCGACCCGGGTTCTGCGGCCCAGAATGGCCACCTCCCTGAACTGGTAGAGCAGGGCTGCGGTGGGCGTGGCAATACTGAGGCATCCCACCGGCATGTAAAGGATGGGGTGTTGACTGTGGGGATTTTCTTCCAGCAACGGTGCGTCCGGCCGCAGAAACTCCCGAATGGGAATACGATGGACGGACCGGACCTCATGGGGATTGGGCGTGAGGTCAACTTCCGATCCGCCCCAGACCACAATGGGGGTCATGACAAAACCGGAGCGAGTGGCAAAATCATCCAGGCGGCCTAAAATCCGATCTTTTGGCAATTGCAGTCCCACTTCTTCGGCGAGCTCCCGCAACGCCGTGTCCTCCGGCGTCTCTCCTTTTTCCAGACGTCCACCGGGAATGGCCCATTGACCGGCATGATGTTTCAGACGGGGAGATCTCCGCGTTAATATGAGCGCAGCGTCCTGATCCTTGTCGTTATGGGCAAGAACTAATTGACACACCATTTATCCTGTATTACTATTTGCAATACGGAGGTGATATTATGCTCACACTAAGACTTGATCCCACACTTGAAGAAAACATAAACATTGCTGCCAGGAATCTTGGGTTGACCAAATCAGAATTAATTCGCAAAAGTATTCACAGCTATCTTGGAAAGCTTGAGCATGCGAATGCCTGGGAAATAGGTGAAGATTTATTTGGTAAATATTCAAGTGGTCTTGGTAATCTATCAACAGATCGCAAGAAAATACTCAGAAACAAAATTCAGGCTAAGAAGAAATGAAAAAAATTCTAATAGATTCCGGTCCGTTAATAGCCTTATTCGATGCATCGGATAGGCACCACCATAAAACAATCAAATTTATTAAAACAAATAAATATCCATTGGTCACCACTATCGCTTCGATAACCGAAACGTTGCATTTATTGGATTTTAACAGGAATGCACAAATCGATTTTCTTGAATGGGTACAGCGGGGAGCAGTAGAAATTCACAATATCGAAAATACTGCTTTTCAAAGAATAAGGGAATTAACAGAAAAATACCGTGATCTTCCAATGGACTTTGCAGATTCATGCCTCGTGTATTTGGCTGAGAAATTCAAATTCAACACCATTGCCACAATAGACCGAGATTTTACAATTTATCGTATAGGCGGAAGAAAAAAATTCAAGGTTCTTCTCTCCTTAAAATGAAAAGACAATTTCACAGGCGCGTAGGGAGAATTTTCATTTTGATCTTTTCTTTGCTTTTCCTGTAAGGTAAAAACCTTCAGACAGCCTGTTCACCTAAAATTTAAGGTTTTTTTGTTCAGCGAGGATTGTATGAAGCAGATTAATGTTGGGATCATCGGATTTGGGACCGTTGGCGCAGGAACTTTTGAGGTGCTGACCACAAACCGGGACATTATCACAAACCGGGTCGGGGCCAGGGTGGTGGTTCGAAAAATTGCGGACCTGGATATCGAGACGGATCGCGGAATTCCGGGAAAACCGGAAACCGATATTCTGACCACCGATGCCATGGATGTCATTTCAGATCCTGAAATCCATGTGGTGGTCGAGCTGGTGGGGGGCCTTGAAAAAGCAAGGGGATTCATTTTGAAGGCCATGGAGAACGGGAAGCATGTGGTTACGGCCAACAAGGCGCTTCTGGCGGAATTCGGATGGGAACTCTACCAGGCGGCTGAACGATGCGGGGTCACCCTGGCCTTTGAGGCCAGCGTGGGCGGGGGTATTCCCATTATCGGCGCGTTGAAAACCGGGCTTTCCGGAAACCGGATTCAGACCTGTATGGGCATCTTGAACGGGACTTCAAACTATATCCTGACCCAAATGGACCGTGAAAACCTGCCCTTTGAAAAGGCCGTAGAAGAGGCTGTGAACTTAGGTTTTGCAGAAGATCCTCCCACGTTGGATGTGGACGGAACCGATGCGGCTCACAAGCTGGCCATTATGATCTCAATCGCCTTTGGCAGCGCCATCGATTTTGATCTTGTATTTCGAGAGGGAATTGTTGCCATTACGCAGGATGATATCCGCTTCGCCCGGGAATTCGGGTATTGTATCAAGCTGCTGGCCATTGCCAAGGATCTCGGAGATCAACTGGAGGCCCGTGTTCATCCGGTGATGATCCCCAAGAATCATATTCTGGCCAATGTTCATGAGGCCTTTAATGCCATTTTTCTTGAAGGGGATTTCGTGGGTCCCACCCTCTACTACGGCCTTGGGGCCGGCCGAAAACCCACCGGCAGTGCTGTGACTTCCGACATCATAAGCCTGGCCAGGGATATGGTCATGGAAAAGCGCGGCATGGTGCCGCCCCTGGCTCACGTTCAGCCGCCGGAAAAGGCTGTTTCCATTCAACCCATGGATGAGCTGATGACATCCTATTATTTCAGGGTCTCGGCGCTGGATACCCCCGGCGTGTTGTCGACCATCTCCGGAATACTGGCACAAAACGGCATCAGCATATCCTCGGTTATTCAGAAAGGGCGGGATGAGAAGGGTTCTGTTCCCATTGTCATGCTGACCCACGAAGCCCGTGAAAGCCAGGCGCAAAGGGCAATCCACTTGATTGACAATCTCGATGTGGTGACGGATAAGACGGTTGTTATTCGCGTGGAAGGAAACGATTTATGAAAAAAAAGAACCCAACGGAAACCAAATACATTCTTCTGGTGGGAGACGGTATGGGGGATTACCCACTTTCTGAACTGGGCGGCAAAACACCTCTGGAAGTGGCCCGCACCCCGAACATGGACCGCATTGCCGCCTGTAGAATCGGGCTTGCCAATACCATTCCCGAGGGCCTTGAGCCGGGCAGTGATACGGCCAATCTATCGCTTATGGGTTACGATCCCGCCATCTACCACACGGGCAGAGGCCCCTTTGAAGCGGCCAGCATGGGCATCCGCCTGGGGGAGAAAGAGGTGGCCTTTCGAATGAACCTGGTGACCCTGGATCGAAAATCAGAGGGTGAAATCATCATGGTGAGCAACAGTGCCGGAGGTGTTACCACGGCAGAGGCCAAAGTCCTGGTAAAGGACCTCAAAAAAAGAATGGTCGTGCCGGGGGTCCAGCTTTACCCAGGTGTTGCTTACCGTCACCTTCTGGTATGGGACGGAGGTGCTGAAAATGCCAAAACCATACCACCTCACGACGTTCAGGACCAGAACATGGCAACGTACCTGAATTCACAAGGTGAGGGCAGGATCGTTGAAATCACCCGGCGGTCGTGGCCATTTCTGGAGAATCATCCCGTGAATCTGTCCCGGGAAAAGAAGGGCCTTCTTCCGGCCAACTCCATCTGGTTGTGGGGACAGGGCAAAGCATTGAAACTCCCGCTTTTCAAGGAAATTTTCGGCCTCAGCGGCGGGGTCATTTCAGCGGTGAACCTGCTCAAGGGCATCGGTGTTTATGCCGGGCTCAGGACCATTGATGTGGAAGGGGCCACCGGGTATCTGGATACCAACTATTTGGGAAAAGCAAATGAGGCATTAGACGCCCTGGGTGAATTGGATTTCATGTTTGTTCACGTGGAAGCCCCTGATGAGGCGAGTCACGAGGGAAGCATTTCCAAAAAGATTCAAGCCATCGAGGCCTTTGATGAAAAAGTGGTGGGCAAGGTTCTTGAAGGGTTGGAAAAATTTGAAGAGTACCGAATCATGGTGGCCGCTGATCATTTCACCCCTATCTCTTTGAAAACCCATACCAATGACCCCACCTTGTTTACATGGGCCGGCAAAGGGGAGCTGGCTGCGGGAAAGGTTGGGGGCAGGTTCACAGAGCGCTTTGCCCAGGGATCAGGACTTCATTATAAAGAAGGTCATAACTTGTTGCCCGCATTTTTGGGACAATCTTAATGATTTCCACCGAACCCCTTGACAGATGCAATGGTTTTGACCTATTTTCGGTAAAAAAATAAATCGAAGGAGAAAAAAGAATGAAAATACTGTTTTTCGGACCCAACGGAAGCGGCAAAGGTACCCAGGGCGCAATCGTCAAAGACAAGTACGGTATCCCTCATATCGAAACGGGCGTAATTTTCAGGGATAATATTTCCCGGGGAACCGATCTGGGCAACGAGGCCAAGGGGTATATTGATCGAGGGGAATTGGTTCCCGACAGCATTACCATCCCCATGATCCTGGACCGCCTGAAACAGGATGACTGCAAAGACGGCTGGCTCCTGGATGGCTTTCCAAGGAATCTCACCCAGGCCCAGGAGCTGGATAAAGCGCTCAAAGAAGCCGGCATCACCCTGGATATTGTCATCGATATGAAACTGGATCGCCAGATTGCCAAAGACCGCATCATGGGTCGCAGGCTCTGCGTCAATGACAACAACCATCCCAACAATATCTTTATCGATGCCATCAAACCGAATGGTGATCAATGCCGGGTCTGTAGCGGGGACCTGAAAACCAGGGATGACGACCAGGATGCGGACGCCATTGATCAACGGCACAATATCTATTATGACACGGAAACGGGCACCACGGCCGGATTGCTGTTTTATAAAGAGGTCTCTTCCAAAAACAACGGTGTACCCAAAATTATTGACCTGGACGGCAAAAATGCTTTACAGGAAGTATCCGCTGACTTGATGCGCAAACTGGACGTATAAAGTCGGGCAGAACTTGCAACTGTTAAAAAAAGAGGCCCACCGGAAGGGGGCCTCTTTTTTTTAGAATAACCTCCTTGATCTAACTGGCCAGTTTGTTAATAAACTGCCATTCCTTGGACAGGTCCTTGAGCGATCTCCCGATCTTT
>CAZPQA010000111.1:0-8978 GCA_964588535.1 uncultured Desulfobacteraceae bacterium | reverse complement strand
ATCAAAAAGGCCTATCGCAAGCTGGCCCGAAAATGGCACCCTGACATCAACCCGGGCAACAATGAGGCGGAAAATAAATTCAAGGAAATATCCCAGGCTTACGACTGCCTCGGCAGTAAAGAAAAAAGAGCGCTTTATGATGAATTTGGAACGGAAGGCCTCCAAGCTGGTTTTGACACCCAAAAGGCCAGACAGTATTCCCAAGGGGGGGGATTCCAGCAGAGTGACCGGAGTGGCAGCGGGGAGGGATTTGGCCGTTACCAGAGCTATGAAGATATTTTTGGCGATATGTTCGGTTCCGGCATGGGGTCATCCGGTTTCCGGTCCCAACCCCCAACACGGGGCAGGGATCTCCAGCATGATATGACCATTGATCTTGTTTCAGCGTTGAGAGGTTTTGAAACGGAACTCTCCATGCAGAAAGCCAAAGCCTGCGAGATCTGTGGCGGATCTGGAAATGACCCCGATTCCACTTTGAGCACCTGCGCCTATTGTGGTGGCTCCGGACGACTGGACGTCGCAGAGGGACCCATGCATTTCACCAAACCCTGTCCTCATTGCCAGGGCCATGGTCAGACCGGAAAGCCCTGCACAGCATGTGGCGGCAGTGGACAGGTTCTGGGAACTGAAAAAATAAGGGTTACGATCCCGAAGGGCGTAAAAGAAGGCTCCAAGGTGCGTATCGCGGGAAAAGGAGAGCCCGCACCCGATGGTGGTCAGGCGGGGGACCTTTATCTGATCATCCACCTGAAACCCCATCCTTTTCTGAAAAGAATCGACGACGACCTTTATATGGATGTCCCCGTGACCGTGAGGGAGGCCATGGCAGGAGGAACCATTGACATCCCGACGGTGGATGGACCGGTTAAAATGAAAGTGCCTTCCGGGAGCCAAACCGGGAAAGTGCTTCGGTTAAAAGGAAAAGGGGCGCCCCATCTCAAAACAAAAACAAGGGGTAATCTTATGGTCAAGCTGGTGGTTGAAGTGCCTCAGACAGAAGACCCGGAGATCCTTGCGGCAGTTCAAAAGATGGATGGCATGTACAAGGGGGACGTGAGGAGTGCCATTAAAATATGATGGTAGAATATAAGGGCAAAAATCAGGAAATGGGTCCCAGGTTTTTCTCCATTTCCCGGGCTAGGTCTTCCAGAATGGCGTCAAACTGTTTTCGCATGGCGATCATGCTTTTCCGCATTTGCAGAACCACCTCAACACCGGCCAGATTGACGTCCATTTCATCCATCAGAATTTTCGCAAGCCGTACCTTTTCCATTTCAGCGGCGGAGAAGGACTTGTCAAGCAAGCCATCACGGCAGGAAGGGCACACAATATCTTCTTTTTCCAGATCATTTAAGAAAGTCTCCTTAACCTGAAAAAATTCAACCACCTCCGTGACGCTCCAGTATTTCTTAGCCATACCACACACCTTGTCATCTAAAGTGAAACCCAACCCAAAGCACCGAATTTGGAATGTTTACAAACGTATACTTTATGTGATTATTATCATAAGAAAAGACCATTGACAAGTTGATTTCAGCAATACCGTTGATAATCAGAAAGGCGCATGCTTCAAAATTATCGTGGACTTCTTTCAAAAATTGTGATAGTCTTAAACGTTATGCAAAAGTACGGTTAATGGAAATGGGAGGAAGTACTGAATGTTATTGAGCCTCATGAGGAAACATGCCAAGAGCTGGCTGATCAAAGCTTTGATTGCGATCATCGCAGTCGTTTTCGTTTTCTATTTCGGATATTCCTTTACATCTGATCAGGCCATGAAAGTTGCTTATGTAAACGGTGAGTTGATCAATGGTCCTGAATATGAAAAAGTTTATAGAGATATGATCACGTCGCTTCAGGCAAGATATAAAAGCATGTGGAACGACAATATGATCAAGATGTTTAATCTCAAAAAAAGGGCACTTGAATCACTGATCACACAACGGCTCATGAGCCAGGCCGCCAGTGAACTGGGCCTTGATGTAACAGAAGAGGAAATCCAGAAAGCGATCATGAACTACCCCGCATTCCAGATAAACGGGCGGTTCGATATGAGACGATACCAATCGATGCTCGGCAACAACCACATGAAACCGGAAGATTTTGAGGCCAGCATCACATCGGAATTGCTGGACAAGAAACTCAAGCAGTTCCTCTTTGCTTTCCTGAATATCACAGACCGGGAAATCCTGGAATACTACACATTTGCCAACGAAAAAGTGAAAATTTCCTTTGTTGAGTTCAACCCGGAAAACTTCAAAGACTCCGTGAAGATTGACGAGCCCAGGCTGAATGCCTATTTCGAAAAAAACAAAGAGCAATATCGAATACCTGAGAAAATCAACGTGGTCTACCTTGAGGTCGATCCGAAGGATTTCGGGGGAGAAGTTGAAATCGCCGAAAAGGAGATTGAATCCTATTACGAATACAATGCCAAGATGTACAGTCAACCCAAACAGGTAAAAGCAAAGCATATTTTATTTAAAGTCGACCAGGACGATACAGAAGAAGTGAAGAATAAGGTCAAAGAGCGGGCCGGAAAGGTATTGGAAAAAGCACGCAAAGGAGAGGATTTTGCTGCTCTTGCAGAAGAATATTCTGAAGGGCCCTCAAAATCCCAGGGGGGAGATCTGGGTTATTTTAAAACCGGGCAGATGGAACCGCCTTTTGAAGAAGCGGCCTTTGCATTGAAAAAGGGAGAAATCAGCGACCTGGTCCAAACCCGTTTTGGGTATCACATTATTCTGGTGGAAGACATCAAGGAGGCCGGGATGACCCCATTGGCGCAAGTGAGAGAGGATATTCTGGCGGCGTTGACCGGCAACCTTACAACGGAACTGGCTCACGAAAAGGGATTAACCCTTCTGGATCAAATGCCCTATGACGTGGATCTTATCGCTTACGGAAGCCAGCACGGCCTTACGGCAAAAAATTCCGCCCATTTTTCAAAGGATGCGCCGATACCGGATATCAAGGGCAGTGAAAAAATAGCGCCGACCCTGTTTGCGCTGGAGAAAGACGAAGCCAGCGGCCTCATTGAGTTGGGGGGAAAATTTTACATTTTCCAAACTGCTGAGAGTAAAGCAAGTTATCTTCCCAAACTAAACGCGGTTAAAAAGGCCGTTGAGGAAAGATTCATTGCCCATGAGATCCGAGCTGCGGCTGAATCGAAATCGGAAAAATATTTGAAATCGCTAAAAGAAGGTAAATCCTGGGAAACCATGTCAACGGAAAGCAACCTCAAGATTCAGCAAACCGATTTTTTCACCCGGCGGGCTCCCATACCCGACATCGGCAACGCACCCGCGCTAAACGAAATGGCCTTCAAGTTGGGAAAAGACCATCCATATACCCAAAAGCCTTTTGTGAACGATAAAGGGGCTTTTGTCATTCGGTGGGAGGGGAATGAAGGGATTGACGAAAAAAAATTCCAGGAAGAGAAAGAGGCTTATCGCGATTCACTAACCCAGACAAAACACCAGCGTATTTTTGAAAACTGGATTAAGGACCTGAGAAAGAAGGCTGTTATAGAAGTCCTTACCCCCGTGGATGGAAACTCATGACAGATCAGTCCTTGAATGGTATCAACTGCTTTGCGGGTCTTTGGCCCCAATTTTGAACTTTCTGCCATTGATGGGCAGAACAAAGCCCTCCCCTTCTTCTTCAATATGCGCTGCCAGCTGATAATAGGCTGAGCGATTGAAGCGGGCGGGGAAGTCCCCCCCTTTAGCCCTGCAGTAGAGAACATTCTCTTCTCCCTGATACAGGGTGCCCGGGATGAGTTCTTCCTCGGTATCATCACTGAGGCTGACCATGAGCCTGGCCCGCTTGCCGCTTTCTTCACTCAGATAAGATAAACGTTTGACCACAAAGGCCGTGTCTACCACATCCACATAACAGCGCTTGCCCCCCCAGAAAATGATGTACCTGCCCGCATCGTCCAATTCCATTTGCTGATAAAATGAACGGACAAACTCACGTCGAACCATCTCGACGCCTTTATGAAACCATCGTCCTTCCTTGTCAATATGGA
The DNA here is from genome assembly GCA_964588535.1 of uncultured Desulfobacteraceae bacterium. Lineage (GTDB taxonomy): Bacteria > Desulfobacterota > DSM-4660 > Desulfatiglandales > Desulfatiglandaceae > NaphS2. Next base: position 4,945 of record CAZPQA010000111.1, on the reverse strand, counting down.
TCAGGCATGGTGGAAGGGCCTCTTCAGTTGGTGACATTCAGCATCCTTTCCTAAAAACGTTTATGTGCCTATACATCGCCTGTCGTGACAGCGTCAAGCAAATATCTGATTGCATCCCTTGACTTAACAATGTAGAATCCGGCTTTGGAACGAAACCACAATTTAGACCTGACTTCTTTCAGGAGGAGATGGATATGCCGGATGCAGAAGGAATTTTGGAAGCCAGAGAAATCGAGGACATGCCACTGGAAAAAACCCGAGGGCCCGGGGGTTGGATCAAAGGGGCTGACAACCTGGACTGGGGCATGAAAAACAGACTTTCCAGGCTGATTGGAACAGATGGACACTGCCAGTTTCTTCCCATTGACCACGGCTATTTCCAAGGTCCCACGCGATGTCTGGAAAGACCGGCGGAAACCATTCAAAACCTCGCCCCCTATGCGGATGGTTTATTTGTCACGCGTGGCGTACTCCGGGCCGCCATCGATTTCCGCATCGATACGCCAATTATCCTGCGGGTCTCCGGCGGCACCAGTGTGGTCGGCGAGGACCTTGCCAATGAAATCATTACCACCTCCATCGAAGATATGCTTCGGCTGAACGTCTCGGCTGTGGGTGTTTCCATTTTTGTGGGAAGCGACTACGAACAGGAAACGCTTGAAAACCTGGCGCTTCTCGTAAATGAATGTGAAAATTATGGGATACCCGTTATGGCCGTCACCGCCGTTGGCAAAGAGATGGAAAAAAGAACAGCCCGTTACCTGGCGCTTTCCTGCCGCATTGCGGCAGAGCTGGGTGCCAGGATTGTCAAAACCTATTATTGCGATGACGGCTTTGAAAAGGTCACCATGGGATGTCCGGTCCCGGTGGTCATTGCCGGCGGTCCCAAATGCGAAACGGCCCTGGAAGTGTTTGAATTTGTCTATGATGGCCTGCAAAAAGGGGCCATCGGGATCAACCTCGGTAGAAACGTGTGGCAGCATCCCCATCCCCTGGCCGTCATGAAAGCCTTAAATGGTGTAATCCACAGTGGCGCAACACCGGAGCAGGCCCTTGATCTTTTTGAAACCACCCGGCGGGAAAAATCCTAAATACGTTTTTATAATGTCATGACGCCTAAAACCATGCGTGTTCTGATGTATTATGCAAACCAGGATGTCCGCGTTGAAACCATGCCGGTTCCTGAAATCGGACCGGATGAACTGCTTCTGAAGGTTCTTGCCAGCGGCATCTGCGGCAGCGACGTGATGGAATGGTACCGGCGGGACAGGGTACCCCTCGTGCTGGGCCATGAGGTGGCAGGAGAAGTTGTATTAACCGGTGACCGGGTCGAAAAATTCAAGCCTGGCGACCGCGTGGCCGTCACCCACCATGTTCCCTGCAACACCTGCCATTACTGCCTGTCGGGGCATCATACGGTTTGTGACACCTTGCTCAAGGGCACCCATTTCGACCCTGGCGGATTTGCTGAATACGTGAGAGTCCCGGGCATCAACGTGGATCGCGGGGTCTTTCCCATCCCTGGGGATGTGACCTATGGGGAAGCCTCATTCATGGAACCGTTGGCCTGCGTATTGCGCGGGCAGAAAACCGCCGGCCTCAAACCGGGACAGACAGTTCTCGTCCTGGGAAGCGGCATATCCGGACTTCTCCACGTGGGCCTCGCCCGGGCCCTGGGAGCGGGTCTGGTTGTGGCCGTTGATACCATTGATTACCGGCTGAAAAAGGCCAGGGAAATGGGCGCCGATCTGGCCTTGCATGGGGATGATGACGTCATAACTGCGCTTCGCCAGGCCAATGACGGCCGCCTGGCGGATCTGGTGATCCTCTGCTTCGATGGGTTCATCCCTCTGGCCATGAAAGCTGTGGAAAAAGGGGGGACGGTGCTGTTTTTCGCCGGCGCTCCCGAGGGCGCCACCCTTCCGGCAACCATCAACGACCTGTTCTGGCGCACGGAAATTACCCTCACCAGTTCCTATGCCGGCGCGCCCCTCGACTGTAAAACAGCGCTTTCATTGATTAAGGAAAAGGCCGTCCCGGTTTTCAAAACGGTCACACACCGGTTACCCCTGGAGAATGGCCCTTCAGGATTTAAAAACGTTTGTGCCCCCACCGAGCACGACTGCATTAAAGTCATCATTGAACCGCATATGAAATAGCAAAGTATCACGACACAGATCGCAACTAGCCGACAGTCTGAATTTCGGAGAAATTTCAATCATGAAAACGCAGCAAATCACCCTGGATCACGGCAGCGGTGGGGAAGCCTCCCGAGAACTGGTGGAAACGGTTTTTCTGAGTCGACTTCACAACGACATCCTGGATCGGATGGATGACAGCGCCGTCATCAACCTGTTTGACCATCGACTTGCCATGACCACCGACTCTTATGTGGTAGATCCCATTTTTTTCCCCGGTGGCAATATCGGCAGTCTCTCCATTCACGGCACCGTCAACGACCTTTCCATGCAGGGGGCAAAACCCCTTTTTTTAACCCTGGGGCTCATTTTAGAGGAAGGCTTTCCACTCCAAGACCTTGAAAAAATCATCGATTCTGCGGCTGAGGCGGCGAAAGACGCCGGCATAGAAATTGTCGCAGGCGATACCAAAGTGGTCCCCAGAGGCAACGCGGACAAGATCTTCATCAATACCGCGGGCATCGGCATGATCCCAGACGGAATTGATGTGAGCAGCGGTAATGCCCGGCCCGGAGATCTGGTGATGATCAACGGTGATATTGGTGATCACGGAATAGCCATTCTAACCACCCGGGAAGGCCTTTCGTTCAATACGCAACTTGAAAGCGACAGCGCATCCCTCAATACCCTGGTGGCTTCGATCCTTAACGTCAGCAAGAATATTCACGTGCTGCGTGATCCCACAAGGGGGGGCGTGGCCACGGCCTTAAATGAGATTGCGGTCCAATCCGGCGTGGGCATCCAGATTTTTGAAGCAGACCTTCCCATTTCAAAGCCTGCTCTGGCGGCCTCGGAAATTCTGGGCCTGGACCCGCTTTATCTGGCCAATGAAGGAAAATGCCTGATCATCACCCCCCCGGAAGATGCTGATTTGATTCTTTCGAGCATGAAACAACATCGCCACGGAAAAAATGCCCGTATTATCGGGAAGGTCACTTCCGACAATGCGGGAAGGGCGCTTCTGAAAACAGAGATCGGCGGCAACCGCATCCTTGCCATGTTAACCGGTGAGCAACTCCCCAGAATCTGCTAACCCATGAGTAAACGCCTCATCATTATTCTGAGCATTTTGACACTTCTGGCCTATGGGTGGCCGGCGTGGACCCGGGTTTCCACAACCCCTTTCACAAAGGCATCATTCTCCCCCCGCCCCCATTTTGATCTTCCCATAGATCATGATCCTTTCATGGATCAAAATTTCATAAGCCCAGGTACCGGAACAGGCATGGTGCATGTGGGGTCCATTTGTGAAATGCCGAACGAATATCTCGGAGCGGTCTGGTATGGCGGGACCCGGGAAGGGGCCAAAGATGTGGCAATCTTTTTTTCAAAAAAACCCCCTGGCTCCAGCGCAACCTGGTCAACGCCAAAGATCATTGTGGATCGGGCATCCGCCACCCGGGAACTCAACCGGTACATTCGCAAGGTGGGCAACCCGATCCTCTTTTCAGGCCCGGGGAAGCAGCTCTGGCTGATTTATGTGACCATCTCTTTGGGCGGGTGGTCCGGCAGTTCCCTTAACGTGAAAATGTCCCAGGATAGCGGGCACACCTGGACTGACAGCCGGAGACTCACCCTCAGCCCCTTTTTCAACATCAGTGAACTGGTCAAGGGCCGTCCCTTGTCTGTCAACCTGAAAGGGGGGAACAATGAAAACAGGGATCATTTTGCCGTTCCCATCTATCACGAATGCCTGGGCTATTTTCCTGAAATCCTTTGGATTTCCTTTTCCCGAAAAAATCAGAACATCATTTATCAGAAAAGCCGCATGGCCGGGGGGAATTCTTTCATACAACCCTCAATTGCACCGGAAAACACCCATTCCGCCACCGCCTTTTACCGATGCCTTTCCCCGGCCCGGCACATCGCCATGGCCCGGACCGATGACGGCGGCCAGAGCTGGTCTTTGCCGAAGTTTCTTGATTTGCCCAATCCGGATTCAGCTGTAGACGCACTGCCCCTGCCCGGAGGCCGCATCCTCCTGGCCTTTAATGACAGCCCGAACAATCGGGAAATTCTTCAGCTTGCCGTTTCCAGCGATTCCGGTCTCAACTGGATTCGCATCCATGCCCTTGAAAACCTTCCCGGTCAGGAATACTCCTACCCCTATATGATCAGGGGGCGAAACGGATTGATCCATCTGGTCTATACCTGGGAAAGAAAACGGATCAAGCATGTGGTTTTCAGCGAGGCCTGGGTTGATCAAAAACTCGAGCAGGCACTCAAAAAATGACGACGGTATTCTCCTTTGTTTTCCCATTTCTTCTCATGATGGCCCTATGCCAAAGGGTCATGATATTACTGGGGAAACGCCCCACAGGATGGGTCCCCACCGTTATCCTCGCTTCAGCTTCGGCACTGATGGTTATCCTGCCCATTGCCGGGCTTACCGCGGGACGTTGGTTGATCAGCCTTTATGCCAACCCCAGTATTCCACTGACAGCCCTTCTTTTTTCCTGGGTTCTGAAAAATGCATTTCAAAGGACCCTTCTAGACATGAATGCAATTCAAACATGCCGGGTTTTTTCCATTTTGGCGGGTGCCGCACTTTATCCCATGGCTCTGGGTGCGGGTGCATTTGATCCTTATCCTGCAGGCTGGCATTTTTCCTGGCTTTTTGTTATTCTCCTGGGTGTCACTTTAGTGTTGCTTTTCCTTAAAAATCGATTTTCCGTGGTCCTTCTGGCAACCATTTTGGCTTATGATCTCCATCTATTGGAATCCAGCAATCTCTGGGACTACCTGGT
>CAZPQA010000110.1:0-9100 GCA_964588535.1 uncultured Desulfobacteraceae bacterium | reverse complement strand
GGGATTATGTCCAACCATGAGGGATCCATTACCGTGGAATCCCAACCGGGTGAAGGGACCCGTGTTCAGATGAACCTGCCTGCCATGGGGGAAGCAAAACCGGCCGTGGAAGATCGCTTGCCGAAAAAAGCCATGGGACAGGGTGAAGGAACGGTCCTGGTGATTGAGGACGAGTCGGACGTGATGGAGATCACGCATGAAACTCTCAAGAGACTCGGATATACGGTGATTGAGGCCACTACCGGCAAGGAGGCCGTCGAGAAAGCCCTTTCCCTTGAGTCCATTGATGTGGCACTTCTGGATATCAAATTGCCGGATATGAGCGGCGCTCAGGTATATCCCCTTATCATGGAAGCGAAGCCTGAACTCAAGGTCATCGTTTTCAGCGGTTATGCCCTGGATGGCCCTGCCCGGGGAATTCTGGATGCCGGCGCAAACGGTTTTATTCAAAAGCCCTTTTCCATTAAAGGCTTATCGGAAAAGATGACAGAAATATTGAAGAAATGATTGAGATGGAGTCGGATGTTTGCTCCGGAAAGGAGATGTCGTGAAAGTACTGGTCGTAGGCAGTGGGGGGAGAGAGCATGCCCTGGCATGGAAGTTGGCCCAATCAAACAACGTACAAAAAGTATTTGTGGCGCCGGGCAATGCGGGAACCGCCCGAGAATCCGGTGTAGAAAACGTCCCGATCGGTTCGGACGACATCAAAGGACTCCAGGATTTTGCCGAGAAAAACCATATTGAATTGACCATCGTGGGACCGGAAGCGCCCCTGGTTGAAGGAATCGTGGACCGGTTTGATCAGGCGGGGCTTAAATGCTTTGGTCCCAGCGGTGCTGCAGCCCAGCTGGAAGGATCAAAGGTTTTCTGCAAGGATTTTCTGGCCCGCCACCACATTCCCACGGCCTCGTACAAAGCATTTACGGACCTGGGCTCAGCAAAGGCCTATATCCATGAAATGGGTGCCCCCCTTGTGGTCAAGGCAGACGGTCTGGCGGCTGGAAAAGGGGTCATTATCGCTCAATCCGAGGCAGAAGCCATTGATACGGCCGCAGGGATGCTCTCGGGAGAATCCTTCGGTGAGGCGGGCAAGCGGATTGTTGTGGAAGAATGTTTAAAAGGGGAGGAGGCCAGTTTTATTGTAATGGTGGATGGAAAACATATCCTGCCGCTGGCCACCAGCCAGGACCACAAAGCCCGCGATGACGGCGATCTTGGTCCCAACACGGGTGGCATGGGTGCCTATTCACCGGCACCGGTGGTCACGCCGGCACTTCATGACCGCATCATGAAGGAGGTCATTGAACCCACGGTGAAGGGCATGGCCTCTGAAGGGAATCCCTATCGAGGGTTCCTGTATGCGGGGGTGATGATATCCAGCGACGGCACGCCCAATGTGCTGGAATACAACTGCCGGTTCGGGGATCCCGAAACCCAGCCCATCATTATGCGGCTTCAGTCGGATCTGGCGGACATGTGCCTGGCAGCCATGGAACAACGCCTGGATCAAATTGAAGTAAAATGGGACGTGCGGGCCGCACTGGGGGTTGTGATGGCGGCCGGTGGATATCCGGTTGGGTATCAAAAGGGCGATGTGATTACGGGGCTTCCCCATAGCGAGGAGGGGGGGGCAGAGGAGGCGGGAGCCAAGATCTTTCACGCGGGCACGGCCTTAAAAGATGATCAGGTGGTGACCAGCGGCGGCCGGGTACTCTGTGCCACAGCCCTGGGGAATACCGTGAGCGAAGCGCAGTCAAGGGCTTATGATCTGGCGAAAACGATTCACTGGAAAGGGGTGTATTACCGAACGGATATCGGATACCGGGCGGTTGATAGAGAAGGCGTAGGATCATAGGTGTAAGGAGTAATATTTTAGGCCCTTTTAGGCTTTTTTGAACCGCAGAATAACGAACAAGGAATTACGAATGCCGAAGGGAAACGTCGTGATTCGACATTCCTTGTTCGTTATTCGATATTCGTTTTTTTAAATTTCCTTAAACCTTGCGCCTTATACCCGTTACCCGCACTTGGTAAACCCGCAAAAATGACAGGTCATGCAGCCTTCCTCAAAACTGACGGTCTGGCCGCATTCGGGACAGGTTTCCCCCAAAAGGCTTTTTCCATGGTTGCTCCGTTTGGCGACAGGCTGATCCTGCATGTACCGTTTCTCAAGGACCCGGCTGATGGCATCGGGAATGGACAGAACCAGACCATCCTTCTGGAAAATGGGATGTTCACCGCCGATGCCTTTGAGCTGTTCCACGATTTTTTCCACATGAACCCCGGATCGCAGTGCCAGGGAAACCAGCCTGCCGATGGCTTCGGTCTTGGCGGTGGTGGACCTGCCGGATTTTCCGATGGTGGCAAACACTTCAAAGGGCCGGTCTTCCAATTCGGTCACCGTCACATAAAGCGCGCCATAGCCCGTGGTCACTTTGGTGGTAAAACCCAGCAAGGTTTCGGGTCTTTCCTCCACGGCGGTCATGAACCGGCCTTTGAGCTGCTTCTTCTTGTCCGTGAATGAGAGAACCTGGTTTTCCTTGCTGCCGTCCCGGTATATGGTAACGCCCTTGCAGGACAGGGCATACGCCAGATCGTAAACCTTTTTAACATCGTCAACCGATGCGTCCCGCGGCAGGTTCACGGTTTTAGAAACCGCATTGTCCGTATATTTCTGAAATGCCGCCTGCATGCGCAGGTGCCACTCGGGCACGATGTCGTGGGCGGTTACGAAAACAGCACGGTCTTCCTCAGGAATCTCTTCAATACCCCCGATGGTACCCCTCTGGGCCACAACATCCATTAATTCAGAACTGAAATAGCCTTTTTCTTTTGCCCTTTTTTCAAAGTAGGGATTGGTTTCCACCAATCGATCATTGTCCATGACATTCCTGGCAAAACTGAGGGCGAACAGCGGCTCTATACCGCTGGAACATCCGGCGATAATGCTCAATGTGCCGGTGGGCGCAATGGTTGTGGTGGTGGCGTTCCGATAGGAGCATTTTTTTTGTCCCTTGAAAACACTCTTGTCAAAATTGCCGAAAACGCCCCGCTCTTCCGCAAGCTGCCGGGATGCCCGGTGGGATTCTTTCTGAATAAAGGCCATGACCGCCTCGGCCGTTTCAAGGGCTTTTTCGGAATCATAGGGAATTTCCAGCTGGTACAGCAGATCGGCAAACCCCATGACACCCAGTCCGATTTTGCGATTTCCCCTCACCATGTCGCCGATTTCCGGCAGGGGATACTGACTCATGTCGATGGTATTGTCCAGGAAATGAACACTCTCCCATACCACCTCTTTGAGCTCAGTGTAATCAACAGCCGGCCCCTCATCGGTTTCAATGGCGAACCTGGCCAGGTTGATGGAACCCAGGTTACATGCCTCCATGGGCAGAAGGGGTTGCTCTCCGCAGGGGTTCGTGCTTTCAATCTCACCCAGACCCGGTGTCGGATTGTCCTGGTTCACCTTATCCAGGAACACGATGCCCGGATCCCCGTTTTCCCAGGCCCGCTCGATAAGGGCGCCATAGACTTCTTTCGCGTTCAATTGACCTGTCTTCCTGCCATCCCGGGGGTCAGTGAGGTCATAGCCTGTATCCGCCTTGACGCTTTCCATAAAAGAGTCGGTGACCCCCACGGAAATATTGAAGTTGTTCAGCTCTTCATTGGTCTGTTTGCAGTGAATGAATTCCAGGATATCCGGGTGATCAACCCTTAAAATGGCCATATTGGCACCCCTTCGGGTCCCACCCTGTTTGACCTGTTCCGTGGCCGTATTAAAAATTTTCATGAAGGAGACCGGCCCTGAAGCAATACCCCCGGTACTGCCCACACGGCTTTTCTTGGGTCTTAAACGGGAGAAGGAGAATCCGGTGCCCCCGCCGGACTTATGAATCAACGCGGCATTTTTGAGGGAATCAAAAATGCCGTCCATACTGTCTTCAACGGGAAGCACAAAACAGGCGGCCAGTTGCCCCAGTTCACGGCCCGCGTTCATCAGGGTGGGAGAGTTGGGGAGAAATTTGAATTCCGTCATCAGGCGGTAAAAGACCGCCTCAACCTCCTTGATCCGCTCTTCACCGCCGTAACGCTTCTCGGCTAAGGCGATATGATGGGCCACCCGGGCAAACATCTGTTCCGGGTGTTCAACGACCCGTCCTTCCCTATCACACTTCAGGTATCGTCTCTCCAAAACGCGAATCGCGTTGTCGGATAGGGGGAGCCCTCGCTTGATGAAAAAAGACTTGTCCAACCGCACCGGCGATGTTTTGGAAAGCCCGAAATCGCGCAATTTGGTTTCAATCATGTGCTCGATGATGGGCATGGTGACGGTCTGAAGTTCCAGTTTGGCAATTTCTTTTCTGAGGAACCGGCTGACGTCCATGGCCTGATCCGGGTTAATGGCATTATCTTTGACCAGAAGATCGGAAAATCGGTGGTCATCCCAGCTATAAGCACCCAGATCAAGGGCTTCCCCTTCCGTAAAAACAATTTTGCTTTGCTGACCCATGGACATTCTCCTGTTCATGTTTATTATTTTTGCTATGGTTTGTGATCCGTAAGCTGGAATCGAGCGACAATTTCTATTGTGTAAGCAAACATACTGCTTGATGCGAGTTTCTTTTTACATCCACCATATATAGTGTGTCAAGGGAAAAAGAAATGCAATATCTGCCATAAAAGCCAACGTGGAGGCTAATGCCTTGAAAGTCTTTATAAAAATAAAAACAGCGATTAATTTTCCATTTGTAATTTCTTTTCTGTTGCTATGGGCCATCCTGGGAATGATTTTTGTGACCCATGGAAATGCGGCTTCCGTCACGACAGGGGCAAAGAGATTTCTCCTCAAAAACGGCCTCACCGTCATCCTTAAAGAAGATCACAGCGCCCCCGTGGCCGCCGTGCAGGTCTGGGTCAAAACGGGAAGCGCCAATGAAACACCCAAGGAGGCAGGCATCACCCACCAGATCGAACATATGATCTTCAAGGGCACGCCCACCAGGAATACCGGTGAAATTGCGCGGACCATCGAAACATCGGGGGGTCGAATTAACGCATATACCTCTTTTGATCGCACGGTCTATTTTGTGGAAATTGACAGTGCCCGATTTGATACGGCGCTGGATGTCCTGCTCGATGCGGTTCAGCATTCTCTTTTTGACCCCGAGGAACTGAAAAAAGAAAAAGAGGTGGTCCTTGAGGAGTACCGGCGTTCGCTGGATATCCCAGAAAACCAGCTCAGCTGGGCCATGATGGCACTCAGTTACCAAGAACACCCTTATGGCAGGCCCATCATTGGCTATGAGGAAACCATCCGTTCCTTTGACCGGGAAATGATCCTTGCATATATGGACAAATGGTACACCCCGCAAAACATGGTCGTGGTTGCGGTGGGGGATTTTGAAGCCGCAAAAGCCCTTGAGTCCATCAAAAAAATGGTTCAGAATTTTCCCGAAAGAACCGGCGCCAGATCATCCAGGCCCGTGGAACCCCCTCAAACCGAACTACGAAAAACCATTAAGAATGCCCGGGTACAACAGGTCTATCTGGATTTGTGCTGGCACATCCCCGCCTTAACCCACGAAGACATTTACGCGTTGGATATGCTGGAAGTTATTCTGGGGCAGGGCAAAACCTCACGGCTTTACCAGGGTCTCAAAATGAAAGCCAATCTGGTCTATCATGTGAGCGCCGGGGCCTATGCCCTGGCGGATCCGAGCCTGTTCTCGGTGGATGCCACCCTTCATCCGAAAAACCTCGACCAGGCCCTCGCCGCTATTGGAAGGGAAATATCCGAGGTGACCCACACCCCGGTGACCCCTTCGGAACTCACTAAGGCCAAAACCATGGCGGAGGCCGCATTTGTCTTTGATATGGAAGACATGGCGGGACAGGCCAGGACCCTCGGGTTTTTCCAGACCATGACCGGGGACATGGATAATGCAGACACCTATCTTTCCAAAATAAAGCAGGTCACCGCCGATGACATCCTTCGGGTTTCACAGACCTATCTGGTTCCGGAAAACCTTTCCATCGGTCTCATGGCGCCGGAAGGGGAGAAAATCAATCTTGAAACGGACGTGGTGATGTCTCTTTTCAAAACCACCCCACCAAAAAGCCAACCCCGGGAAAAGTTGTCTCCCCGGACGAAAAATACAACTGAAATGCACGTCCTTAAAAACGGCATGCGCGTCATCATAAAAGAGAATAACCGCCTGCCGGAAGTGTCCATACTGGGGGCTTTTCTGGGGGGTAAGCGGTTGGAAAAGGATGGACAGTGGGGCATATCAGGATTTGTGGCCGAAATGCTGACCCGGGGCACCCAAAGGCGAACCGCCGATGACATTGCCGCCACAGTGGAATCCTGGGCGGGAAGCCTGGAGGGGTTCTCCGGGAGAAACAGCCTGGGCGTTTCCGGAAAATTTCTGAGCAAAGACCTTTATGCGGGCCTGGAACTTCTCTCTGACCTGATCCTTCATGTGGATTTTCCTCTTGATGAAATTGAAAAAGTCCGGGAAGACATCCTGGCGGCCATCAAAGCCAAGAAGGATCGGCCCACGGCTCAGCTTTTCGAACTGTTTTACAAAACCCTTTATCCCCATTACCCTTACGGACATCCGGCTACGGGAACCCCGGAAACCATTAGCCACATCACCCGAAACGACCTTAAAACCTGGTATGAATCCATCCGTATCCCTTCAAATTTCGTGCTGACTGTTGTGGGCGACCTGAAACGGGACCAGCTGATCCCTTACCTGGAAACGCTTTTTGAGCCCTTTCAACCGTCCACCACAACCCTTCCCACCATCAAGCCGGAATCGCCTTTGACCGGCCCCAGAAAAGCACATCTTAAACGTCCGGGAGCCCAGACGCACCTGTCAGTGGGGTACCTCGGTGCCGGTCTCAAAAGCACCAATAATCCACCCATGGCCCTGGTGGACACGGCCCTTTCCGGTATGGGGGGGAGACTGTTTCAAAGGCTCAGGGACAAACAGAGCCTGGCCTACTCCGTCACCGCCTTCAGGAGCCCGGGCCTTGAAACCGGGGCATTCGGTGTTTATCTGGCCTGTGATCCGGGAAAGCTGCCGCTGGCTCAAGAGGCCGTATTTCATGAACTGTCAATGTTAAGGGAAGAAGGGCTGACCCACAAAGAACTGGCCGCTGCCAAACGGTATCTTCTGGGCAATCTAAAAATCGGCATGCAGACCAATGGGAGCCAAGCCATGCAGATGGCGCTGGATGAGCTTTACGGCCAGGGTTACAACCACATGCCGCAGTACATTCAAGAAATTGAATCTGTCACACGGGAGGATATCAACGGGGCCGTGAAAGACATCATCCTTCCCGAGCGGTACATTCTTGTGACGGTGGGACCGGCCGGGGATTGAAACCTTTACAGGGTGCAGTTGTCAGGGTGCAGAAAACCAGCATGAAATTACATCCTGCACCCTGACAACTGTCCCCTGCACCCTACGTCCTTACGCTGCCCCCGTAAAATCGAATCTCAATTTGGTCTGCATGGTCTCAATCCGTTTGAAAATTTCTTTGAGCATGGTCTGGTCCATGCGTGAGAGTTTTTTGGGATCGATATAGTTATCCGGTTTTTTCCCCGCCAGAATGTTTTTAATCTGACAACTCAGTCTTTGATGCATCAGATAACTGTAGGCCTGATCAAGATCATTGTAGGTTTCTTCATCAAAGACTTTTTCCAGATAGAGGCGGTAGAGCCTTTCCTGGGTATTGGTTTCGGAAATGCTATTGTTGAGCGCGTAGATTCTCGCAATATCCACGATGGGCATCATGGATTTCTTGATATCCAGTTTATGGCGGTGCTCTCCCTTGGATTCCACAACAAAATTCCTGAAAAATCCCAAAGGGGGTTTAAACTCAAGGGCGTTGACGCTAAGATCTCTGAAAAACCCTGTCCAACCCTCCAGGGACTCAAACAGAAACAGCCGCAAGTCGTCAACCAGACCGATATTGCCGCACCCGCCTCTCAAATCGAAGAATATGCTGGACTGCATCAAGTCCTTTGGGGTTGAAACACGAACCCATGAATAAAAGTATCTTTTCCAAAGGGAAAGGGGCTGACACCATTTGGGGTTCTTGGCCATGACGTCCCCCTTGCAGAAATCGTATCCGGCCTGATCCAGCCATGTGCAGACCCGTTCGCCGAATTTCAGGAAATACGCCTTGGCGGCGCTGGATTCGGGTTTGCTGACATCCGCATAAATGATGGCATTGTCCTGATCTGTTTTCAGCGTCTGCTCGTTTCTGCCTTCGCTCCCAACGATCAGGAAAACAAATTCGGCAGGTGCCGGTCCCAACTCATCCAGGGCAAATCCCACAAGTTTATCCAGGATGGCATCGGATATGGAACTGATGAGCCGGGTAATGGTTCTGGCTTTTGCACCGCTGTTGAACATGTTCTGGATCAGCCGGGGAATCCTTTTCTGTTGAGCCACAATCTCATCCATACTGGAGACTGAAGCCAGCTCCCGGACGACAAAAAATGGAGACTGCTCCTGGGCTGTCAGCAGATCCCGGTTGGTTACAATCCCCACAACCTTGCCCCGCCGGTCCCTGACGGCCAGGTGCTTAAGATTGGTGTCCATCATTTCCAACAGGACTTCCGATACCATGGAGTCTATCTGAACGCTGTGCAGGGGGGAACTCATGATGGTTGCGATGGGCGCGGTAATGTCACGGCCTTTTACAATCACTTTGCTTCTAAGATCCGTATCGGTGACAACGCCGGTATATTCCCCTTTCGGATTCTCGACAAAGATGGAGCTGCATTTTCGATCGCTCATGAGGGACGCTGCCTGTTGGATGGAGGCATCCTCACGGCATGAAAGGATATTCTTGTGGTAAATGTTTTCCACCTGCAGGTTGAAAAACTGCGTTGCGGACTCAATGGCGCCCGTATCGCTCTTGATGATGGAGGCATAGGACTTGTCCATCATCCTTTTTCCAAAGGCACCCGAAAAATATCCCGCGAAGTCTTCATGATCCTTGCAGAGTTTCAAAAAAACAGTTTTGGGAAGGATGTAAAAATAGGTGTTTTCAAGAATATGGAAAGAGCGGACAGCGATGCCGT
>CAZPQA010000109.1:2058-9262 GCA_964588535.1 uncultured Desulfobacteraceae bacterium | reverse complement strand
AAAAAATAAATGCGCAGGATGGCGCCGTATTTTGGTTCGTATACAAGGCGTATCCGCCTGTGCATATTTGTGGATATGTACCGGTGGATACAACGCAGTAGACGGGCCAAAGGACAAGTCAGATTGTGTATTTATTTTTTGCCGAGGCCCTAAATCCGAAAAGGGGTTCCGCGACCTGTTTGTAAGGGAATATTGCTTTATTCCTTTCGGTATTCGCGGACGGCCCGGACAAAAGCGGTGATTTTTTCCATTTTGGCCGGGGGATAAATATCCGCCGGCGGTCCCACTGCCGTGGCGCCCCGGTCAAAGCGACGACGTACCGTTTTTTCGATGGTTTCCAGGCTGGCATTGGTCAGCATGTCATGGGGACCACAACCGGTAAAAAGCGGCAGGGCGGCCGGGATTTTTTCCCTCGCGCCGGCCGTATCGCACTGGCGATCGATGCCGATGCCGTCCGGGTCGCATGCCAGGAGAAAATCCAGGAATTGATCCGTGCCGCCGATAAACGAAATGGCCATGGGGCAGGGTTTTGCCGCAAAAATAGCTTGAAGATTCGGCAGCAGCAATTGACCGAATATCTTGGGAGAAACGCCCGCCGCCCCCCCTTCTTCCACCACCATGAAATCAACCCCTGCGGCAGCATAAAGGGATTTCAGCGCATTGATAAACTCCGTCAATCGCTCTAAAATATTGCGTGCCTGATCCGGCTTTTTCAGCAGCATGATAAACAACTGCTCGGGCTCCATCACCTGGCCGGCCAGTGTGAAGGGGCCCGGCATGAACACTCCGACGGCACCCGCGTCTGAATTTAGATTCTTAAGCGAATCGATGGTTTGCAGAACAGCCGGCATCCGCCCACGGGTTCCCATATGGGTCGGGATGGCCACATCTTCAGCATGGGCTACGGGCCGGTGAGCGATGGTGGGATAGACCGGGTGGCCATCGAACCCCTCATGATAACATACCCTGGCGCCGAGAATTTCCGCTTCCACATTTAGATCAAAGGGCACGACAGTGGATTCAAATCCCAGTTCAAAACTCATTTGCGCGGCCATGGTCATGGTTCGTGCATCCCGGAAAACGTCATTGAACGACAATCCCCGATCCCGAATGGCAGCAATGGGCAGAAACGGTCCGAGATGGAAGGTGGGTCGATTGCCCCTTTGATATTTTCGCATCAGTTGCATCAGCTTATTTTGCACGGGCTCCTCCGTTCTAACGCATCCTGAACGACTGCTTTCAAGCCGTTAAGGCCGATGTTTTTTCTCTCCACAATCGGCAGAGCCGTCTTTTGGGAAATGGCATCGATCTGATCCCGGTAAACGTCCAAATCTCCCAAGGCATCCAGGAGTATGATGCCATCGAGCATGTTGAACATGTCCCGTATCTCTTGACCGGGCCTATCCCAGATTCTGCCCATAAAACCAATGAACGCCGGATTCAGAAACAGCATCTTGTGTTCCGGATCGATTTCGAGCAGTCGCCCCTTACCCCCCAGAAGACAATCGATACAGTTGAGTCCATCGACCTTCACCGCCCCATATTTTTCCACCAGGGTCTGCATTTCGCCGTTGAAGCCGAGACAGACATCACCGTAGACCACAACAATGCCGCCGGGAGCCTTCGGCAGTCGTTTTGTCAACGCCCCGTTCAAAGCCTTATGGAGGCGTCTGTAATCCGTGTGCAGGCCCTTGCTTAAATACTGGATCTCCACATCAATCTCCCCCAATTCGAGCAACCGGTCGATTTCTTCCTGCAAGATGCCGCATGCGATCATGTGTGGTTTACCCGCTTTTTCCATAGAAAGGTCTCCCTTCAACCCGGGCTTTTCACCGAGCAATCATCCGTAGCCATCACTTGTAACCCATGGTTACCACAAAGGCGTGGAGGCGTAAAAAGGTTTTTGCTTTTTTAATTCAAAATTGAAATCCATGCCCTCTGGGCTTAACCCAATACCACCCGCTCTGCGGGTGGATTTTTATCGACATGACCATGCCCAAGATGACAGGAGACCAACTCGCCCGGGAGCTTATGAAAATCCAGCCTGATATCTCGATTATCCTCTATACGGGATTCAGCCCGAAGATCTCTGAGAAACGGGCAAAGGAGATGGGCATCAAGGCCTTTGCAATGAAACCTCTGGTGAGGAGAGATATGGCCAATACCGTTCGGAAGGTTTTGGATGCTGGTCAGAGCGAAGCGTAGACCCCGCTCAAGGCGGGGATGAAAAATGATAGAAAAATTCTCATAATTTGTAGCTTTTTGACTCAGAGATAAAAGCTACATTACCTATAAAACTTCCGTTTGACATTCCTTGCAAAACATGAACAAGTGATCGTGTGTAGTGGCTACAGCATACATGGCCCTGCCCAGGACATCCTTGATGCAGGTGCCGAGGGATTCATCCAGAAACCGTTTTCCATTGCACCTTTTGCTGAAAAACTGAAGGAGGTATTGGAAGGGAAATAGGTGATAAAATCGGTTTGGTCTCCTTGTTAGCTGAGGTGAGGTTTGCCTATATTAAACTTCCGTTTGACATCCATTGCAAAACATGAACAATACATCTGCCAGCTTTGCGAAAACTCGGGGAATATGATACAGAAGTTTAATGACTCCTAAACATCTTTCTGTGGAAGGAACCAAGTATGCAACTTGAAAAAGTAACTGATGGCAAATGGATGATGAGAACTTTCTTCCTCCTGATCACACTGCTCTATCTTATGAGTCCGGGATGCACGTCTTATGTCGGAATGACACCTGAAGCGATCGAAGGAGAAAAGACGATTTACAAAGAAGGGTACAAAGTAGCCGTCTATGAAAATACCCGGATAAAGGTCGGAAGCTGTACAAACAAGAAAGCATTTGAAGAGGGCAATCATCTTCAAGTTTTCTTTGCCATACAAAACAAAAGAAACGAGCCGATCACCGTGTCATCCAGTGATGTGACTGCACGTATGGGCGAGCAGACGTTGAGAGTGTTCACCGGAGAGGAGGTCAGGAAACAACTCATTGAGAAACGAAACAGCTCTGAATTCTGGTCCGATGTTGCGACCGGACTGGCCGTTGTGGGCGCCGTTGCAGGGGGTGTTCAAGCTGCGTCCGGGCATAATCCAGCCGGTACCCTTATTTCCTCGGCCCTGGTGGCGGATTCAGCTGAATCTCTGGATAATAGATCTGAGCAGGAACTCAAGGCAGGGGTAAAAGGTCTGAACGGCTATCTAAGAACAACTATCGAACCGGGGAAATGGGGTTCAGGTTATGTGGAACTCGGTTGGCCAGACGACATTGAAGACGAAAAAAAGCCAATTCTTATCGATATAAACGTTGGAGGAGAGAAAGTTGTTTTCCAATACCGGATAGAGGAAATTTAGAGGGTATAGAGAAACAATGGATGACTATCCACCAATATATCTTCCCTGTAAACACCATTATACGGCGCTTTAGGAAAACGTACGAAGAGATCATCAAAATCCATCCCGGTCAGAAAGCCATCATCGCCAGCGGGTATGCCAAGACAAAAGAGGTGAACATGGCCCAGGAATTGGGGGCAGGAAAGTATATTAAGAAACTTTATGCCCTGGAAAAGGTTGGCCTCGCTGTTAAAGTAGAATTGGAAAAATAGGCAGTTTCTGACCCTTAGCTTGACTGAAAGATACCTATATCTATAGTTCCGTTGAGCTTGGAGCTCGGGAGCCTGAAAATGGGGGGAGCTTAACGCCCATTTTTCCGGCTCAGCATGCAGAAGGATGTCGATTCTATTCTTCCGTTTGAAAGCTGAAAGGCACACCTCCGAATCGTCGCCATTTACGCCCAAAGTTACTTTGGTAAGATCCCAGACATTGAAAGAGGTCAGGAACTTATAAACTGACATCCCCTTTATTCCCAATGGAAAAATCGCCCTGGCCCAGAAGCGGTGGAAGAATCTCCAATCCTGGCCTGCCACCCAGGAATGCCTCGATCAACGCAAGCTTGGCACTTGATTCAAGATCCGGGTAGTGAACCCTGACCCGTTTGGGTTCCAGGTTGAAGCGTCGCATACGGACAAACACTTCAGCCAGGCGCACCGCCGGATAAACCAGCGCAAACCGTCCTTTTTTGGTGAGCAGCGCTGCGGCAGAACGCAGGAGATCATCCAGAGAAGCCAGGATTTCATGCCTGGCAATAGCCTTTTGGGGGTCGGGATTGATACGTCCACTTTTGATTTTGCGGTAAGGCGGGTTGCAAACCACAAGGTCAGCGAACCCAGGATCAAAGGGCAGATGACGTAAGTCGCCCCTGACCACATCCATTCTTTTCTGAAACCCGTTAAGCCGCGCATTTCGAGCCGCCTGGGTGATCAGTTCTGCCTGAACCTCCAGCCCAAAAACATGCCCCACCGGTTTTGTCAGCAGCAGGATCAAGGGGATCACCCCACAACCTGTGCCCAGGTCAACCACCACATCCCCGGGGCGTATGGTTGCGAACTGGGATAGCAGGACCGCATCAATGGAAAACCTGTAGCCGTCCCTGGACTGAATGAGTTTCAGCCGGCCGTCCAGAAAAAGGTCCAGCCCCTCATCAGGACCCAGGATGACCTCAGGGGACCGATATGATTTCTTTGGGATCAATTTTGTTGAACACCATACCCGTCAGTACTTTGGGATAAAAGTAGGTGGATTTTCTCGGCATCACAAGACCGTTTTCCGCCACCTCGGTCACGTGCTCGATTTTGGTGGCATTCAACATGAACATCATCTGATATTCTCCCGATGCCACACTCGAAAGGGCCAGTGGCGTATTGCTCTGATAATGAAAGATCTCATCATCATCCAGCCCTTCTTTGGTAAACCCCAGACATTCCTGAAAAACCAATCGTGACAAAACGACCACATCGAGTTTTTTGAGGGAAGCATGGAGGTCTTCCCCCATTTCGTTATGCGCCGCCTCTTTCAGTGATAGCAGGAACCCCCGGTCGCTGTCATGGTGAAAAAAGGCAAATGACGTTCTGTTCAGCCCGGCATCCTGCAGAACATCCTTGTAGGTTTCATACTCACTGGCCAGTTCGCCGGACGAAACAGGAAACGCGCTGATATCAAAATATTTTTCTGCCTTCTCAAAAAAAGATACCTCCTGAAAACCTTTTACCCGTTTGACCATCCTGTGGGAAGGCAGAATGGTGAGGCCCTCGTCCCGCATATTTGAAAGATACATCAGAACGAACTCATAGGATTTGTTCGCAGGCTTTCGGCCGTGTCTTGCGCGCAGGATGTTTCTGTAATTGCGGGAGGTTTCATAGCGGTGATGTCCGTCGGCGATAAAGATGGCCTTTGCCCGCATGGCATCCGCCACCTGTTTGAACAGCAACGGGTCTTCCAGGATCCAGAGACGGTGTCGCGTCCCATCCGCCAACTGAAAGTCCATCTGCGGGGTCAGGTCCGCAGACGCGCGGCAGGCATTCAAAACAACATTTTCACGGTCATCATAGAGCCCGAAAATCTGGCTCAATTGTGCGCCGCAAGCCCTGTAAAGCTTCAAACGATCTTCCTTGTGGGCGGAAAAAGTTCTTTCGTGAGGTAGGATAACGCCTGACCCCTCATCTTCAATACGCACCAGTGAAATAATCCCCCACCGGGTCCGTATGGCCATACCATTGCCCGGGTCATAGGTCATGGCCGTCAGATAAAGACAGGGATGGGGGGACCTTATCAGGTGCCGGTTGGACTGCCATCGCTGAAAGGTATCCGCGGCCCGTGTATACCGGTTATCCCAATCCGAGTCACCGGTTCTCTTTTCGCCCAGAATTAATCGGATGACATTGTGCGGGTCGGCCTGGTAATATGCCTGCTGTTCTTCCTGGGAGATAACATCATAGGGGGGGGCAACGAGTGCCGAAAGGTCTTTTCTTTCGTGGTAGTTGTAGGTTAAGCCCTTAAATGGCGCTATGGTTAACATGGATTACTCCTTGACATGCGAATAAACAAACAAAATAATCGATCAAATTTTCACGAAATTAATGCTATGTCAAGGTATTTCGAAAAGGACTCTTCATGAAAACCAGCAATCCGGATCTCAACCTTAGCCGAACCTCGAAAAAACCCGTCAACCTCATCATACAGGGTGGTACGGCCGTTACCATGGTACCGGGTCAACAGCCGATCACCGATGCACGCATCCTCATCAAAAATGACCGTATCATGGAAATCGGTCCATCCGCTGAAGTGCCCATTCCGCAAGGTTTTTCCATAGAAACGGTTGATGCACAAAATGCCATCATCATGCCCGGTCTGGTGAATGCCCATGCTCACACGGCCATGACCCTTTTTCGTGGTTTCGCAGACGACCTTCCGTTGAAGGAATGGCTCTTTGAGAAAATATTTCCGGCAGAGGCCAATTTCCTTTCACCGGAAACGGTTTACTGGGGGGCCCTTCTGGGATGCGTTGAAATGATCACCTCGGGAACCACCTGCCTGGCGGATGGTTATTTTTTCCAGGATCAGACCGTCCGTGCCGTGCATGAGTCGGGACTCAGGGGGCTGCTGTCACAGGGCATCATCGATTTTCCCGCCCCCGGCGTTCCTGACCCAAAGGATAATATTCGCATGGGGCAGGACTTCCTGGAAAAATGGCATCATTTCTCTGACCGCATCACACCGGGCCTGTTTTGCCACAGCCTTGTAACCTGTTCAAAAAAAACCCTGCGCCGATCGCAGAAATTATCACGAGAATACGGTGCACCCCTTCAAATCCATCTTTCGGAAACCTCAATGGAAGTTTCTGAAATAGTGAAGACCCACGGCAAGAGGCCAGCCCACTATCTGGATCAACTGGGCCTGCTGGATTCCCACCTGATCGCAGCCCATGGGGTGCATCTGGATGAAACGGAACTTCGATGCTTTTATAAAAAAAACGCCAGTATCGTTCACGTCCCTGAAAGCAACATGAAATTATCCTCCGGAATCGCCCCCCTGGAAGAGATCACCGCCATGGGGTTAAAAACCGGGCTGGGCACCGACGGCTGCGCTTCCAACAACAACCTGGATCTTTTCGGTGAAATGGATACGGCCGCCAAACTGGCAAAAGTGTCAACCGGGAAACCTGATGCGGCTAAAGCCTACCAGGTGCTTAAAATGGCAACCCTCGGTGGCGCAGCCGCCCTGGGGCTTGAGAAAGAGACGGGAAGTCTTGAAAAGGGGAAAAAGGCGGATATCATTGTGGTCGATTTGAA
>CAZPQA010000109.1:0-1958 GCA_964588535.1 uncultured Desulfobacteraceae bacterium | reverse complement strand
TTCAACTGGGTCCCATACCCGTTTTTCTAACCAAAACCGCAGAAGTCCCTCTCATCGTAACCGATGCAGAAAGGGGTATCAGGACCATCAAGGTTACCCTGAAACAGGGCACCCGCCATATTACACTTCTGGAAAAACGGTTTTCCTTTGAGGGCCTGTTCAATGCCGAAGGCATCCACCGGTTTGAGACTGTCCTGTCCATTGATCCTTCAGAATTCAATCAGGGCAGGGCCGATATTGAGGTGTACGCCTGGGATTATTCGAGGAGCAGCGGCGGAGACGGCAATCTGACCATCGCCGAACACAAAATGACTGTTGACACCATCCCCCCCGCTCTCAGGCTGGTGAGCCAACTCAATTATGTGAATAAAGGCGGCACCGGTTTGATCGTCTATCAAACCACATCTGATGCCATCAAAAGCGGACTTCATGTGGGAGAGCGGTTTTTCCCCGGATACCCGTCTGCCAAAAGCCCGGAGCAGGGGATGCATGTCTGCTATTTTGGAATCCCCGTTAACACAACAAAAAATGTCAATCTCTTCCTGTGGGCAGAAGACAAGGCAGGGAATATTTCAAAAGCCAACCTGAACCGCAGCATTCATATCCGCAATAAAAAATTCCGCACGCGCAAAATGACCATTTCGGACCGGTTTCTTGATGGCGTGCTCCCCTACTTTGCCCCCGAACTGAAAGATCCAACCGTCCGAAATGTAGTCAAATTTCTCGAAATCAACCAGCGAATCAGAAAAGAAAACGGAAAGGTGTTTTACGATCTCGGAACCGATACCCTCCCTGAAAAATTGTGGGAAGGATCGTGGCTCAGGCTCAAGAATGCCGCCACCATGGCAAGATTCGGCGACAGACGGCTTTACTATTACAAGGGGAAAGTCATTGACGAACAGGTTCACATGGGTGTTGACCTGGCCTCCCTGGCCCATTCAAAGGTGGGTGCCGTCAACAACGGTCGTATCATTTTTGCCGATCGCCTGGGGATATACGGCTTAACCGTGGTCATTGATCACGGTCAGGGTGTGGCTTCCACATATAGCCATCTCAGCCACATCAATGTAAAAAAGGGACAAAACGTCGCCAAAGGCGATGTCATTGCATTGACGGGACAAACAGGATTGGCGGGAGGGGATCACCTCCACTTCGGCATAATGATCAGCGGTCTCTTTGTCAATCCCATAGAGTGGTGGGACAACCACTGGATCAAGGATAACGTGACCCGGAAGCTGAACGCCGTCAAATAGGAATCGGAGGTATGGAAAAATGGCATTTCGATTTAAAATGATCTGCTTGGCCCTGGCCCTGTTGCTGTTCATCCCTGCTGCAGCCATTGGCGCGGAAAAGTCATTGATCTTTTACATCCTGGACGGATCAGGCTCCATGTGGGGCCGGGTGGACGGAAAAATCAAGATTCAAGTGGCCAAAAAGGTCATGACCACCCTGCTCAAGGAAACCCCTGAGGGTATCGACTGCGGCATCATGGTCTATGGACACCGAAAAAAGGGGGATTGTGCGGACATTGAAATGATCGTTCCCATCGGAAGTCTCCAAAAAGAAGCAGCCATCGAAAAAATCAACCGGATCAGTCCCAAGGGAAAAACCCCTATTTCAGCCAGTATCTCCATGGCGGTGGATAAGGTTAAGGGTAATGAGGCCGCCAGCACCATTGTGCTCGTGAGCGACGGCATCGAGACCTGCGGAAAGGACCCCTGTGCCGTGGTGAAAAAGCTCAAGGAAAGCGGCATTAACTTTGTGATGCATGTGGTCGGTTTTAACGTAAAAGCCGATGCAGCCAAACAGCTGGCCTGCATCGCCCAAGCCGGCGGGGGCAACTATTTTTCCACCACCAACGCCACGGACCTGCTGGCGGCTATGAATCAGATCAAAGAGAGCGTGGTGGAAAAAAAGGAAATCGAGCCCCCTGCCCCAACCCCTGAACCGGAGGTCAT
>CAZPQA010000108.1:0-9290 GCA_964588535.1 uncultured Desulfobacteraceae bacterium | reverse complement strand
ATGGTGCCGAAGGCGGGACTTGAACCCGCACGGGCGTAGCCCACTACCCCCTCAAGATAGCGTGTCTACCAGGTTCCACCACTTCGGCACAATAAACCCTGATTATTTCTTTTCTTGTGTGTTGTCGTTTACCGGCGGTGCCGTGCCGGGGGCTTCAGAGGTCTGCTCAACCGGATGAACATCCTGCATAATGGAAGTATTGGCACCCCTTCCAATAAAAATAGAAAGCCCCAGGGAGGTTAACATAAAAACCACCGCAATAGCGGTAGTGACTTTATGCAACAAAGAGGTGGCACCGCTGCTGCCGAAAACCGTCTGGCTTGATCCCCCGAAAGCAGCGCCCATTCCAGCACCTTTTCCTTTCTGAAGAAGAACGATTAAAATAAGCGCCACGCATACACAGACATGCAATGCTATCAAAACGGGGAACATCCAAAGCCCTCTCTCTTTAGAAATATTAAATGTTAAAACGATTAATCAGGGGTGTATAATTCATTACATTTCTTTTTGCAACAAAAAATTTGGGTTGTTACGTCTCCCGGTAGCGGATAAGCTGAACAAAAGAGTCGCCTTTGAGACTTGCACCACCCACCAGGGCCCCGTCAATATCGGGCTCTGTCATCAGTGTCTTAACATTATCAGGTTTTACACTTCCGCCATAGAGTATCCTGACCTGGGCTGCAGTTCCTGAATTAAAGGTCTTCTCAATCCATAATCGAATAAACTGATGTACTTCCTCAGCCTGTTCGGGCGTAGCCGTCTTTCCAGTCCCGATAGCCCACACCGGCTCATAGGCCAGGATGGTTGTGGTCGGCATCATCTGATCCGCCCTGAAATTATCCAGGGACAAATCCAGCTGCTCTTTAATGACCTCAAATGTCCGTTCGGCTTCCCTTTCCTCGAGGGTTTCCCCCACACAGACAACGGGGATCAACCCCAGAAAAGATGCCGCCTTGACCTTGAGATTAACCACTTCACTGGTTTCATTAAAAAGCGTTCGCCTTTCCGAGTGGCCCAGTATTACATGCGTGCAACCGGACTGTTGAAGCATCCTTCCCGAAATTTCTCCGGTGTACGCCCCGCTCATTTCCCAATGCATGTTCTGTGCGGCAAGGAAAATTTTTGATCCGTCAATGGCGCCTCGGACAGCAGCAAGATGTGTAAACGGTGGGGCCACCAGAACCTCAACATCCGATACATTCCCCATCCCGGAACCAACGGCTTCAGCAAGCGCCACGGCTTCAGCAAGACTCAGGTTCATTTTCCAGTTCCCGGCAATCATAGGCGTTCTTTCAAACATTTTTGCGCATCCTTCCCTGAAATTTCTCTAAATATTGAAATTCGGACAATGACCCTATATTTCTAACAACCGGCCATGTAAACCGCCAGATCAACCATCCGGTTTGAATATCCGAACTCGTTATCGTACCAGGACAGAATTTTCAACATGTCCCCAATCACCATGGTGGAAGGTCCATCCACGGTTGATGAGACAGCGGCGCCATTAAAATCAATGGACACCAACGGCTCGTTGGAAAAAGCAAGGATCCCCTTCAGAGAGGTTTTTGAAGCGGCTTCCATTGCCTGATTGACCGCGTCAGCGGTGGTGGGCTTTGTCAATTGGACCACAAGATCAACAACCGAGACATTGGGCGTGGGAACACGGATGGCCATGCCATTCAATTTACCGTCCAGTTGGGGCAAAACAAGCGCAACGGCTTTTGCCGCACCGGTTGTCGTGGGGATCATGGAAAGCCCGGCAGCCCTGGCCCGCCTTAGATCCTTATGGGGAAAATCGAGCAATCTTTGATCACCGGTATAAGCGTGAGTGGTTGTCATCAGGCCTTTTTCGATGCCGAAATGGTCCAGCAAGACCTTGCACACAGGCGCCAGGCAGTTGGTCGTACAAGAGGCATTGGATACGATATGATGGGTCTTGGCATCATATTCCTGCTCGTTCACCCCCATCACCACCGTAATGTCGGGGGACTTGGCTGGCGCTGAGATAATCACCTTTTCAGCCCCGGCATCCAAATGCGCGGAAGCACTTTCCCGATCCCTGAAAAGCCCCGTACATTCGAAGACCGTTTCAACCCCCAGTTCACCCCACGGCAGTCTGGAGGGATCCTTCTCGGAATAGATCTCAATCTCTTTTCCATTGATGATCAGAGAACGCTCCCCACTTGATACGTCTTCCCCAAAGGCGCCGTGAACCGAATCATATTTCAACAAGTGCGCCAGTGTCGCCGTATCCGTTAAATCATTAATGGCAACCAGTTCAATATCCGGATTACTAAAACCGGCCCTGAAAACCATCCTACCAATGCGGCCGAAACCGTTAATCGCCACCTTTAAAGCCATTCTCAACCTCCTTGTTCAATGCTTGTATTTTAGTGATGTGTAAACGAAAAAGTAAAAGGCATTTTAAAAAACATGGCATATGCCGGTAACACCCAAAAATATCAGTCCGACTTCAAGAGTTTTCCGGCCAGGGCGATGCTTCGCTTTCCAGCCTGTTCTGCCCTCTCGCCCAATTCACTCAGCGTCAACCGGTCACGATCCTTGGCAACGGCCATCACCATGGGCAGATTAACCCCGGTCAGAACCTCAAGCATCTCATCTTCGAGAAATGAAAGGCTAAGGTTTGACGGCGTACCGCCAAACATATCCGTCAAGATAAGAACACCCTGCCCCTTATCGAGTGATTTTATTTTATCTGATATGTCCTGCAGAATTTCCTTGCTTTCAGTGGTCTGGGTCACGGCAATGGCATCGGCAGATTCCAGCTTTCCAACAATAAGTTCCGCGGCATTTAAGAATTCCCGCCCCAGATTACAATGTGAAATAATCAGTAGTCCTACCATGGTTATATCAAACCCTCATCCGTTAAAGGATTTCAGGCATCTCCATCCGTTTGAATAATTGTCTGGTAAATCTCTTCTCGAGATTCGACCTCCATTAACGCCTTTCTAAAAGTGCTGCTTTTCAAAATCCTCGCAATTTTGGTCAAAACCTGCAGATGAACACCAGAAGAATTTTCAGGGGCCAGAAGAAGAAAGAAGAGGAAAGCCGGCTGGCCATCCATTGAATCAAAATCAAGTCCCTTTTTACTTCTGCCAAAGGATACAATGGGCTGTTTCACTGAACTCAGTTTCCCATGTGGGATGGCGACGCCGTCGCCGATTCCCGTACTGCCGAGGTGTTCCCGTTCAATCAGCACTTTTACAAGCAACCCTTTATCAATATTCGCATCATAATTTGCTATCACCTCAGCGAGCTCTCCCAAAACGCCCGTCTTGTCTTTGGCCTTGAGCTCCGGGATTATGTTGTCTATGGCTAAAATTTCAGAAAGTCTCATCACATAAACCAATAAAAATGAACCATTCACCCAAAAATTTGATCAGCCTGAGGGCTCAATCAAACGAAAGTTTCCATCACCCTTCCAGTAAATAACATTAATCTCTCTCGATTTGGCGTTTCGAAACACCAGGAAATCCTGCCGCATCAGCTTGAGCTGCATGGCTGCTTCTTCAGGGTCCATGGGCTTTGCAACCATTTTTTCCACCTCGATGGAAAAATCGTCCGGAGACATCTCAACAGATTCTTCGAGCTCTTCATCCAGTGCTTCATCCAGCGCATTCTCTTCAGCTTTTGCGCTATCGCCACGGTGTCTTCTTATTTTACCAATGTGTTTCTTAACCTGGTTTTCGACCTTATCCATGACCTGATCAATGGCCGAATACATGTCGTCGGTCTCTTCAACCGCTTTGATCCGGGTCCCGTTCAGGCTGAGCGTCACATCGGCGATGTGCCTGAATTTCTCCACGCTTAAAACGATGTGTGCCTCCAAAGGCACATCAAGATACTTTTTGATTTTTGAAATCTTCTCTTCCGCGTAGCCCTTTAAACTCTCAATGGGATCCGTATGCCTAAATGTTACCGTTATGTCCATAAAATTTCCTCCGTAGGTGTGAACAATAAAATCAACCCCTCCGGCAAATATAACGCCACATGGCGCTGCCATGACTCAACCGATTCGAACCTCTTTTCTCTTTCTGGATGGTAGAATTCCCATGGACTCCCGGTATTTGGCCACCGTTCGACGGGCAACCTTTATGTTAAGGTCCAGCATTATATTTTCAATCCCTTTGTCACTGAGGGGCTTGGTTTTGTCTTCTACCATTATGACCTTACGGATCTGTTCTTTGACGCTTTCCGATGCCAGCGCATCCCCGTCTACCCTGTTGATAGCGCTATTAAAAAAAAACTTTAACTCATAGAGCCCCTGAGGTGTATGAACATACTTATTGGTGGTCACCCGACTGACCGTCGACTCGTGCATTTCGATGTCTTCAGCCACATCCCTTAACACCAGTGGCTTAAGATAAGCAATACCTTTGTCAAGGAATTCCTTTTGAAACCGTACGATACTCTCCGTAACCCGGTATAAGGTCCTTTGACGCTGGTGAATACTCTTGATCAACCATGCCGCAGATCGCATTTTTTCCTGGATATATGCCTTTGTTTCATCCGAT
Organism: uncultured Desulfobacteraceae bacterium; assembly: GCA_964588535.1. Lineage (GTDB taxonomy): Bacteria > Desulfobacterota > DSM-4660 > Desulfatiglandales > Desulfatiglandaceae > NaphS2. The sequence continues at coordinate 4,755 of CAZPQA010000108.1, read as the reverse complement.
ACCCGGCCTCTGTTCTTCAGCACCCGTTTGTAATAGGCATTAATCCTTAACTTTGGCAAGCCATCTTCATTTTGAATGATTTCGTAGCCGTCCCCCACTTTGGCCACGTAAATGTCAGGGGTAACATAGATGGTTTCCTCGGCCGCATAAATTCTCCCGGGTTTAGGATCAAGCGCTTGAATAGCAGCGACCGCCATCAAAACATCCTGAAGGCTGACGTCAAGCTGATCGGCAACCTGACGGTACCGTTTTTCCTCCAAATCCTTGAGGTGATCCCTGATGACCTTCTCTACCAAGGTCCCGCCGAGGTCCTGAAATAAGGCCTGTATCAACAGGCATTCTCTTGTATCCCTTGCCGCCACACCCACAGGATCAAAATTCTGAATTAGCGCCAGGACCTCCCTGATATCATCAACCGAGTTCCCGGTTTCCCGGGATATTTCGTCCAGGGTGACATCCAGATATCCGTCATTATTCAAATTACCGATAATATAGGCGCCAATCTCCTTCTTTTCATCTTTCACATTGCTCACATTCAACTGCCAGAGCAAGTGTGAAGTCAGGTCCGTTTTGGTGGCCGTAAAATTCTCAAAGGACAGCGCATCTTTCTGTTCGTAGTGCCTTTCCGAAAAATTTTCGGAATAACCGCTGTTATACTCGGAAAGATAGCTTTCCCAATCCACATCATCCCTTGCCCGTTCCTCTACGGTCACTTCGGGAAGTGAAGGAGAGTCCGGATCCGGCCCGGAATCATCGACTGAGGGGTTTTCAGATTTTTTTTCCTGGGATTCCTGTAATGCCTGTTTCGATTCCTCCTTTTTCTCTCCCGCACCGTCATCCCCGTCAACCTCATCTTGACTCATCTCTTCGAGGATAGGGTTTTCCTCCATTTCCTGAGAAACGGTCTCAAGGAGTTCAAGCCTTGACAGCTGCAGAAGCTTGATGGCCTGTTGCAGCTGGGGAGTCATTACAAGCTGCTGGGTAAGGGCCAAAGATTGTCTGAGTTCTAACGCCATAACAAATTAAAAAATACCAAAAACACTTACTAGAGATTGAAATTCTCGCCCAGATAAACACTCCGGGCCAACTCGCTTTTTACAATATCATCCGGGGAACCCTGTTCAATGATTCGTCCCTGATTGATAATGTAGGCCCTGTCGCAGACATTCAATGTCTCTCGTACATTATGGTCCGATATGACAACGCCCAGGCCCCGACTTTTCAACTGACGTATGATCTGCTGAATATCGTTGATGGCCAGTGGATCAATGCCTGCAAAGGGCTCATCTAAAAGCATAAACCTGGGTTCTGTCACCAGGGCCCTGGATATTTCCAGCCTTCGCCTCTCCCCTCCCGAAAGGGACAAGGCCTTCTGTTTGGCCAGGTGATCAATGCCCAACTCCCTGAGGCCTCTTTCCAGACGATCTCTTCGTTCCTGTACCGGAACACGCAGCATCTCAAGTATGGCGAGAAGATTCTGCTCAACGGTCAATTTACGGAATACCGAGGGCTCCTGGGCCAGATAGCTGATACCTTTTCTGGCCCTTTGAAACATAGGGTCCTCTGTAATGTCCTTGCCGTCTAAAAAGACCCGCCCTTCGCTGGGTCGCGTGAGCCCCACCACCATGTAGAAAGTGGTTGTTTTCCCCGCGCCGTTGGGTCCCAGAAGGCCGACAATTTCCTGTCTGTTGACCACCACATTTACACGATCAACGACCCGTTTACCGCCATAGGCCTTGACAAGACCGCTGGCCTCCAGAATTTCGGATGCCGCATTCACGGCCCTTTTCCCTTCTCCTGTTTTGGGAAAATGACCGCCCGGACTTTCTTGTCTTTGGCACTCTCCACAATACTCCGATCCTCTTTCAGGAAAAGCGTAATCACATCGCCTTCAACAAAATCCTCGCCCTGCTTCACAACAGGCTTTCCCGTGAGAACCAGTTTTTCACCCTTCTGGTAATAAACCGCCTTTTCCCCGGTGGCCACCCCGCCCTCGGCGCGAATAATTTTTACAGCCCCGGTGGCAATAATTCTATCGATACTGGCCGAAACCTCTTCGGTCTTTTTTGACTCTGAAGATTTTTCATAAAGGACCACCAGTTTGTTGCACAACACGGTAAAATCATCCCGTTTGGCTTCCACACTGCCTTCAAAGGTAATCCTCTTTTTCTTATCATCGGCTTCCAGGGTCTTGCTTTTGATCACCATGGGGCCCTGAGCTTTTTTTTGCGTCTTTTTCAGAGGGCTGGCAGATAGTGCCGGACCGGAAAACATCCACATTAAAAGCAGTCCCGTCAACACAAAAACCGCATAAGTTGTTGACCGTTTCATGGGGATGCAGTTGCCTCCACTTCCCGGTCAATGGTTGTCACCGTATCTGACAAAATCTTGATCCTTTTCTCTGAAAGATCGGCAAAAAGGCCCTTTCCCCTCACCGTAAAGAATGGACCCAATATCTCCACCGGTTCTTCGTTATTCACAGTGCCCTTTTTCTCGTTAATCACCACATACTCAGTAAGGAACCGATATTTTGTTCCGTAAGTACCGTCCAATTTTCCCCGAAGTTCAATCTTTCCAATGTCCTTAAAGTAAATCCCTTTTTCGCCCCTCAGGGAAAACCCAGGTCTTCCCTCGGCTTCCACCTCCAGATAAAAATCAAAGAATCGAATGGTTTTATTATCTTCTGAGAAACGAACCTCCTTTGCGTCCAAAACCCATTTTATTTTTTCATCCGGATCATCCTGGCGATAATGAATATCTTTGAGCTTTACACCTTCACCTGAAATAACATCCTTTAGAAAAGCGGCGGTTTTGATGAAATCTTTACCGGCTTTAGCAAAATAGAACCCCACCGCCAGAAGCAAAACGAGGACTCCCACAAGGGGCCAATGTCTTTTCACAAAACTTTTCATGGCACCGGTTGCAGTATATCAACCCCTGCTTTGTTCTGTAAAGGCAATTCTAGGCCAGCACCCACGGCATTTCAGCATCCATTCACAAATCTCCCTGACAGCGCCGTGACCCCCTCTTTTGCTTGTTATGAAATCCGCCTCTTCCCTAACTTCTCTTGCAGCATCCGCCACGGTAATACATAAACCGGATTCCTGGAACATGGCCAGATCCGGCAAATCATCCCCAACAGAACCCACCTGCGATTTCATAAGGCCTCTTTTTTCAATCAAGCGTCTGCAAATGAGGCGCTTGTCCGATATCCCTTGATATACCTCACGAATTCCCAGTTCCCTGGCGCGATGGGCAACCACCCGGGACCTTCGACCGGTAATGATAACCACTTCAATCCCATCGCGCATGAGCAGTTTCAAACCGAAACCGTCCTTTACATCAAAGGATTTAACCTCTTCCCCCTTTTCATTCAACGTGATACTGCCATCCGTCAAAACTCCGTCAACATCCAGGAAAAGCAGTTCTATTCCGGCAGCCTTATCTTCCATTGTGTTCCACTCCAGCGGTTGTGGGTGTAAGCGCCTAGGACCGGACCAGCGCATGGATGCCCTTGAGCATCTTCACCAAGGGCTTTACCGTTTTGAGAGGCAGCGAATTGGGGCCGTCGCACAGGGCGCAATCCGGGTCAGGGTGTACTTCCATAAAAACCCCGTTTGCGCCTGCCGCCACAGCCGCTTTTGCAAGAGAGCCCACAAACTCCCGCTGTCCACCGGAACTGTCCCCGGCACCACCCGGCAGCTGCACGCTGTGTGTGGCATCAAACACAATTGGGAAACCCAGCCTCTCCATTATGGCCAAGGATCTCATGTCAACCACGAGGTTGTTGTAGCCAAAGGAAAATCCTCTCTCTGTAATCAGAATATTCCGGTTCCCGGCGGCGGTCACTTTCTCTGTAATCGGCCCCATTTCAAGAGGAGAAATGAACTGACCTTTCTTGATGTTTATGGGAATTCCAAATTTAGCCGCATGCACGAGGAGATCGGTCTGGCGGCACAAGAATGCCGGGATCTGGATCACATCGAGTACCCCGGCCGCTTTTTCCACGTCACTGATGCGATGCACATCTGACAAAACAGGCAATCCGAACTGGTCCTTGACTTTTTGAAGTATATGAAGCCCCTTGTCGAGACCGGGGCCTCGGTAGGAGGTCAGAGAGGTCCGGTTCGCCTTATCGTAAGAGGCTTTAAAAATAATCGGCATTTGGAGATCTTCACACATCTCCTTCAAATAACGTGCGATTTCCAGCGTGCTGGGTTCACTTTCAATGACGCAGGGTCCTGCAATCAAGAAAAACGGCCCCTCTGCGTCTATGGACAAACTGCCTGTTTCAAAATTTTTTACCATGTTTCTGATTCCAACAAACCCGAAAAGTGGTTGAGGGCAAATTCATGCGGTTGGCTTTGAAGCCGCGGATGATTTCTATTGAAGGCCGTATGATCATATTGTTATAGCATGGTCCCGGGAAAGTCAAGATTCCCAAATGAGGAACAACTTTTTCTTGTCATGTAAGGCGAGAAGCCTTATCATGAGTTTTCTCGCTTTTTTGGAGTTTGCAAAGGTGAGAAAACTTGCAGATTGTTCATTTTCGGGGGTCGGGGGAGGTCAATTACCAATGGCAAAAAAAAAGGTTTCCAAAACCATCGATGACATCAACAAAAAGATTAAAGAGGGGAACGTTGTCGTGGTCACAGCCGATGAAATGGTCGGCATTGTCAAGAAAAGTGGCGCTGAAAAGGCTGCCCGGGAGGTGGATGTGGTCACCACCGGAACTTTCTCTCCCATGTGTTCCTC
>CAZPQA010000107.1:0-9406 GCA_964588535.1 uncultured Desulfobacteraceae bacterium | reverse complement strand
CATTTTCATATTATTACGGCGCTTCCCAATGTGTTTTTCAGGAAATTGAATAAAGGTGAAATCAAACCCGCCCGATACGGGGTGGACGATATCTTTGATCTTGAAACCCTGGGGGTCGAAGAAATCGAAGATTTTACCTGGAAACATATCCTCGATCTTTACACCTGCACCGAATGTGGTCGCTGCACGGACAACTGCCCGGCCAACGCCATTGGCAGACCCCTTTCCCCGAAACAGCTCACCATCAAGCTCAGGGACCATGCCTACGAAAAATATCCGATTCTGCCGTTCCCGGCCGCCAATAAACACCCGGAAGAGCTTGTCCCCATGGTTGGCGGGGTCATCGGTCTGGACGAATTGTGGTCCTGTACCACCTGCGGTGCCTGCGAGGAAGAGTGCCCGGTATTTATTGAATATATTGATAAAATCATTGATATGCGGCGACATGTGCTGGAAACGTCCCAGAATCCAAAAACCTTTAACCAGATTCTCATGTACGTTGAAAAGACGGGAAACCCCTTTGGCAAACCGGCTGCCAAACGGGCCGACTGGGTGAAGGAACAGGAAGCGGGCGACGTGAAGCTCCTCAAAGAAGGGGACCGGGCCGACGTGTTGTACTATGTGGACGGGTACGCTTCTTTTGACCCCCAATCCCAGAAAATAGCGGCTTCCATCGTGAAGGGTTTAAGGCTTGCGGGCATGAACTTCGGTATTTTGGGGAAACTGGAGAAAGATACGGGTCACCAGGTGCGGCGCATGGGCGAAGAGGGGTTGTTTCAGGTTCTGGTGGAGGAAAACACGGAAACCCTCTCAAGTATCGATTTCAAGTGGATCGTCACGACGGATCCCCATGCTTATAACGCCCTTAAAAAAGATTATCCGGAATCCTATGAGGTGTTTCATTATTCGCAATTCTTCCTGTCCCTGGTGGAAACAGGCCACTTGCGGCTCCGAAAGGCGGCGGATCGAAGCGATCTTTATACCTACCATGATCCGTGCTATCTGGGGAGACACAACGGCATCTACGACGAACCCCGCCGGCTGCTCCAATCCATCCCGGAACTTCGGTTGGTGGAAATGGCGCAGAGCCGGGATCGCAGTTTCTGCTGCGGCGGCGGCGATGTCATGTTGTGGCACGAAATCGAACAGGAAGAGATGCGCATGGCGGAAAAAAGGGTCCGGATGGCTCTTGAGGCGGGCGCCAACGTGATGGTTACGGCGTGCCCTTTCTGCTTCATCCATTTTGAAGACGCCATCAAAACCGGCGGGTTTGAGGAGAGAATCAAGGTGGTGGATTTGATGGAACTTTTTATGTCGTTCACAAAAAGCCATTAGCCATTAGCTGTTAGCTATACAATAAACCAAAACTGCATTTTGGCATATCAGGAGGTAAACACATGAACATTATTGTCTGCATTAAACGGGTTCCCCTCACTCAGGAGGTGGATCTTGAAATTGACGACACCGGAAAAAAGATTAAAGAAGACGCACTGGCTTATGTCATCAACGACTGGGACAACTATGCCATCGAAGCGGCGGTGCAGCTTCAGGAAGCCTTGGGCGGAGACGTGACCGCGGTCACCATCGGAAGCGAAGATGACGAAGAGGTTCTCAGAAGGGCCCTGGCCATGGGGGCGGACCGGGCCATTCGAATCGATCCGGGAAATCTTGCGCCGGACGGTTATCTCAACGCCAGGATTCTGGCAAAACCCATCTCCGAATTGGATTATGACCTGATCCTTACCGGGGTTCAGTCTGAAGATCAGAATACGGGCATGGTGGGGATCATGCTGGCGGAGCAGCTGGGATTGGCCCATGCGGCCATAACCAACGGCCTTGAACCGGAAGAGGGAACCGCCAAAGTCCGTGTGGAACTGGAAGGGGGCATTGATGAAGTCTCGCGCATTCAGCTGCCGGCCCTATTGACCATTCAGACCGGCATCAACGAACCGAGATATGTCTCCATCATGGGGATCCGAAAGGCAAAGAAGAAAGAGCTGAAGGTGATGTCTCTGGAGGATCTGGGTTTTACAGCCGAAGACTTAACCCCTCAGACACGCATTGAAGAGGTGTTTCTGCCCCCCGAAACCGAAGGGGCTGAAATGATTGAAGGGAATCCTGCGGAAATGGCTGAGACCATCATGCGCATCATGGGAGAAAAGGGGGTGACGGTTTAAATGGGCGACATATTTGTGATAGCAGAACACCGAAACGGAGAAATTCGGGAGATTACATTTGAAATGCTGCAAAAAGCGGGCGCGCTTGCTCAGGACTTGTCCTGCAATGTGACGGCCGTATTGTTGAAGGATTCGAGTGAATCCTTTACGGATGATTTGGCAAAATGGGCCGACCGGGTTCTGGTTTTTGAAGATGAACGGTTGAAAACCTACGATTCAGATCTTTACACCGGCATTTTAACGGCCCTGGTGCAGGAACAGCAGCCTTTTCTCACTCTCGTAGGGCACACGTCCTGGGGTCTGGACTATGCCCCCGCCCTCGCGGTAAGGGCCGGCTGCCCTCTGGCCACGGATGTTAACGACATTCTTCTGGAGGACGGACGTCCCCAGGTCATTCGCCAGATGTACAGCGGCAAACTCTTTTCCAGGGTTTCCTTTAACCCTTCCGAAGGCTATATGATTACGGTAAGGCCGGGGGCCTTTCAGGTGGACACGGCGGGCGACAAAACAGGAGAAGTGGTGTCGCAAGCTCTGCCGGACGGCCTTCAAAGTCCCCGCCGGGAGTTCCTGGAATTTGAAGAGACGGCCGCAGGCGACGTGGATATCACCCAGGCGGACCTTCTGGTATCGGTGGGAAGGGGTGTGGGAGAAGCGGATAATATTTCCGCGGTACAGGAACTGGCAGACCTGTTGGGTGGAACCCTTTCCTGCTCCAGGCCTGTGGTGGATAAGAACTGGCTACCCAAGTACCACCAGGTGGGCACTTCCGGCAAGAGCGTTAAGCCCAAAGTTTACCTGGCACTGGGCATCAGCGGCGCCTTTCAGCATGTGGCGGGCATCACGGGGGCGGACTGTGTGATCGCCGTCAACAAAGACAAAAAAGCGCCAATTTTTAGAGTGGCGGATTATGGCATCGCGGACGATTTGTTTACGGTGGTGGGGGCCTTGAAGGTGAAAGTGGCTGATAGTTGATGGCTGGATGGAGGATATGATGGATTTTGGGTTAGATAAGGAACAACAGGATATTGTGGCGGCGGCAAAAGAGTTTGCCATGGGAGAATTCCCGGACCGGGCCCAGGAATTTGACCGAAACGAAACGTTTGACCAGGATATCTGGCGAAAAGCGTGCGAATTGGGTTTTGTGGGCGTCTTCATTCCGGAGGAATATGAGGGTGCCGGTTACGGTTTCCTGGAGCACTGTTTGATCTCCGAGGAATTCTGGGCCGTTGATCCGGGCATCGGGCAGGCCATTTTGTCATGCACCTTCGGATCCGAACTGTTGATGCTCTTTGGAACAGAAGGCCAGAAACAGACGGTACTGCCCAAGCTGGTGGCCGGCGAGGCCGCCATGGGCACGGCGATTACGGAACCCGATGCGGGCAGCGACCCTACCGGTGTTGCAACCACGGCGGTTAAAGACGGCGACAATTGGGTGATTAACGGCAGCAAGATTTTTGCCACAAACGGCAATCTCGCCGATTATATGATGATCTTCTGTTTGACGGATGCGGATAACCCTTCAAAACACCATCGGCACAGCTTTATCCTGGTGCCCACCGAAGCGAAGGGTTATGAATCCAGCAAGTTGTACGGGAAAATGGGCATTCGGGCATCCGATACGGCGGAATTGAGCTTTAACGACCTTCGGGTCCCCCTGGAAAACCTGGTGGGGAAGGAAGGGGAGGGGTTTCATGAGCTCATGGCCTTTTTTAACCGAACCCGGCTCCATATTTGCGGTCAGGGCGTGGGTCTGGCCAGGGCCGCCCTGGAGGAATCCATTCGCCACACCCAGGGGAGGCATCAGTTCGGTGCATCTCTGGCTTCATTTCAGAATACCCAGTTCAAGCTGGCTGAAATGGCCACCTGGATCAGGGCTTCCAGAAACCTCTATTATGAAGCCGCCTGGGAACTGGATCGGGGAAATATCGACCACGCCCTCATCGCCATGGCCAAGTGGTATTCAGCCGAAAACGCCGTCCGCTGCGTGGATGCGGCTGTTCAGATGCACGGCGGCTACGGTTATATTGACGAGTACAAGGTGCAAAGGCTTTATCGTGATGCCAAAATCCTGGAGATTTACGAGGGCAGCAAGGAAATGGAAAAAACCATCATCGCCGGGACTCTGGTTCAGTAAGGGTTTGTGCGCTATTTTTTGCTGAGGCCTCTACCTCGGGAACGCACGGCAAAAACCCGTTCGCTGGCGGAATTGCCGCGGAAGATATAACCCTTGAAGCCGTGGCCGAAGGCGAAGCTCCTTGCCTCTCTGGATCCCACCGTTTCCCCCGACCAAACCCACCACCCCTTGGTTTTCAGAAAGGGTGTCATGTTCCTGGGACCGGCCCCTTTTTTGTAAAGGCTCTCCAGCTCATTCAGGGTGGGCATCCGCCAGCCGCCACCGGAAAGGTTAAGGCTTTTCACCCAGGAATCTGCTTCGCCCCAGGTTATGTTTTTATCAGGACCGGCAACCCATTCAAGACCCGTGTTGGTGTCTTTCACAATCCCGTTGGCGTAGAGGATATAAACCCCATCCCGATTGATAATATTGGCATCGCGGGTAGATGATGACTGCCTTTGACAATCATCAGCGCCCACAGCTGTTGAGTCAATATACATCCCATTTTTCCCGTAATAATCAAAATATAAGGCGATGCCATTTTTAATGGAATTTCTGATTGTTTTATTTGAACAACACGCATTTATGATTTCTGATCTTTCATTTTTGATAATTTCTCTTTTCGCCCTTTTTGCACTAAAATTCTTGAAGTTTCTTCGGATATGAATTTCACTGTTATGGTATAAAATTTTGTTTGTTTTAATGCCTTTGACATTTATCCTGGGCAATTTTTTGGCCAGGTTGTTTACCATCTCCATAATTTCTGAATCTAACGGGTTTTGGTTCCCTGCCTGTGTAGAGACGACTTGGCTCGCCGTCAGCAAAAAGATAACCGTAATGCAAAAAATGATTTTCATTGTATTCATAATATTTTTCCAGTTCCTTGTGATATCTATGTTTTTAAATTCAAAAACGCTTTTATCCCCATTCACCCGATAATTGCCGGGGTTCAAATTGTTCCCTGTAAGGATCGCCTTTTATGCCACTTTTGGAAAGCACAATCTGCCACAATTGATTCCTTCTTGACCTGAAACTGCCGGCACATGAAAGAAGATAATAGGTCCACATACGGTAAAACCGCTCGTCGTATGCATCTTTGATTTTAGCCCAGTTTTTTGTGAAATTGTTGTACCACGCCATCAATGTTTTATCATAGTACTGCCCAAAGTTATGCCAATCCTCCAGAACAAACAGGCCCTCGATGGCCGAAGTGATTTGCTTGGTGGACGGTAACATTGAATTGGGAAAAATGTACTTATCGATCCACGGATCTGTTGAACTAGTGGAAGTGTTCCCCCCTATGGTATGCAGCAAAAAGAGGCCATCTGCTTTTAAGCATCGATGGACAACTTTCATGAAAGTCCTGTAGTTTTTGTACCCCACATGTTCGAACATGCCTACGGAAACAATGCGATCGAATTTTTCTCTTACTTTCCGATAATCCTTCAGTTCGATTTTAACATCAAGGCATTGGCAGGCGTTATTTACAAATTCCACCTGTTCCCTGGATACTGTTATGCCATGTATATTTGCGCCGTATTTTTCAGCTGCGTATTTTGCAAAACCACCCCAGCCGCATCCAATGTCCAAAACCTTCATGCCCGATCTTAATCCTATTTTTCGGCAGATTAAGTCCAACTTGGCTTCCTGTGCGGCATCAAGTGTTTTCGCATTTTTCCAATAGGCACAAGAATAATTTAAATCTTTGTCCAGCATAATGGAGAAAAGATTATTGCCGATGTCATAATGCCGCTTGCCGATGATATAAGCCCTTGATCTTTTTTGAGCATTTAAGACCTTTGTCCTGAGTACCTCCCACAGCAATGTTATGGCCTTTGCTTTTGATTGTTTGTCTAAACGGTTCTCCATTATTTTTTCAAAGAACTGATCAAGGGCTTCACAGTCCCACCAGCCATCCATGTAGCTTTCCCCCAGAGCAAGGGAACCTCCCGATAAAACCCGTTCGTAAAAATCGGGGTTGTGTATCCGGATATCCCAGGGTCTGGTGCCGTCCACCTGAACACCCGAAGGACCCAGCATTTTGCACAAAACTTTCTTTACCCGTGAAGATTTCATGCGATTACCCTCTTATGTTATATACGGTTATAAAATAATTCTTGAAATAAAACATAGTCAAGTAATATCTTAAGCGGCGAACATTTTTTGGTTGATCTTGTTCCAAACCAGTCTGAAAAAACAGCATAGGGATTCAGGGGGATCAGGATGGATAAGACAGGGCTTCTATGCATTGGACACCGGGGCGCCATGGGGCATGCCCCGGAGAACACCCTTTTATCGTTTAGAAAAGCCCTTGAACTGGGTGCAGCCTGTGTTGAGGCGGATGTCTACCATGTGGACGGCAATCTTGTGGTGTTTCATGATGATCGATTGGAACGGACAACCAATGGTTCGGGGTATCTGCTGGATCACGATTTTGACACCCTGCGCTCCCTGGACGCGGGGGATGGAGAGAGGATTCCAACCCTAGAAGAGCTGTTTGAAACCGTGGATTTGAAAGCCGGGGTGAATATAGAATTGAAGGGACCCGATACGGCACACCCTGTTTGCGAATTTATTGCCACCCGGCGCAAATACGGCTGGCGTGATGACTTGATTCTGGTGTCGTCGTTCAACCATTCCCGCCTTGAAGCGGTGCGTCGGATCGATCCGCGCATAAAGCTTGGGGTGCTGATTGCGGGTTCGCCGGAGGATGCGGCTGCCGTTGCGGTTGCGCTTGGTGCATATTCAGTGCATCTTTCCCTGGAATTTATTGACCGCACGTTTGTTGCCGATGCCCATTCCCGAGGGCTGAGGGTTTTTGTGTTCACTGTGAATGATCCTGACCATATACGCCGGATGGAAGTGCTCGGAGTGGATGGGGTATTTACCAACTACCCGGAGAGGGTTTTGAAACATCATAAAACCGGAGGGATCATCGGCTGGGGGTGACAACTCCTTTGGTTGTCACTCTTTTTACAAAGTCTCCGATGGCCCGATGGACCCTCTCCGCACCCTTTCCCAGCAGGATACCGTGGCGGTCAAAGTTAAGCAGCAGATATTCCTTGTCCTCGGAGTTGATGAGCTCAAATACCTTCCGTGAGCCTTTGGGGTTTACGATGGGGTCGCCGTCCGCCTGGATCACAAGGGCAGGGATGTTTATCCGGGGCAGGTTTTTTTCCACGGATTCCATGAGCAGACCCAGTTCACCGACACCGCATACGGGATTTCGAAAGTAGTTGATGTGGGGATTTTCGGGTTTGTTTTCAACAAACTCCATTTTAGCCCCATCTTTTTTGATGAGATCCATGCATCGGTTCCAGACGCCAACGGCCGGGAGGAATCGAACCGAGAAGTCCTGGAGTTGAAGGGGAGGGGATACGGCGAACAGCGCCGTGAGACCTTTTACCCTTGTCCCGAGATCGAGCGCCAGACCCGCCCCGGTGGAAAACCCCCCAACCACCACCCGCTTGCACAGACAGCTGACAATCCCATACCCTTCATCGACCGATGCCATCCAGTCCACATGGGTTTTGGTCGCCAGATCATCGGGCGATGTTCCGTGCCCGCTCACCCTGGGGGCGTAAACCAGAAAACCCCGTTTGCTCAAGTACACCGCCAGTTCCTTTACCTCCGGGGGCGCCGCCATATACCCATGGACCAGGAGGATGCCCGTGTGTCTGAATCGATTCCCCATGAGATACGGCATCCCCACCCCCTTACCTTTGGATTCTCCATCCTCATGGAAGGCTGCATACGCCTCTTCATACCGGTGAACGGCGCTATTCATAAGCCTTTTTGCAATGCGGCGCCTTACCAGAAAGCCGGGTTGCCACGCGATAAAGCGGATTTTTCGCTGAAGCTTTTTCAGGGGTTCCACCTCATTTGCCATGACCTGAACCGGATTATCAACCCGTACCCGGTGGAAATCCAAAACGTGTTCGAATTTTGCGGCTTCCTTTATGAGAACTTCTTCCTCCTTTCGGACGACATCCTTATCCAGGGCCAGGGACAGAAACATCTCATACTTGTGAAAACGGTCGTCCGTCAGGAGATGAACCTGATCTTTTTCAAGATCTTCGTGCCGATAAATGCCCATTTTGTTGAGAGGCAGGGTGGCGGCCAGGAAGGCCTTTTGTCTGAAGGTGGTTTCATCTATTCTTCTGCTCGGAATTGCTTTCAGCAAGGAGGCAAACAGGTGGTCGTGATTTACCGTGGTCATGCGGTAGATGTCCGACATATATTCGAACATGACTTTCAAAGCTATCCTGCGCATGGGCCGTCTTGACGGGATCGGGTCGTCAAAATCTATCCGGCGTGTGGACGTAATATCTTTCAAAATAAACGGTCTTTTAAGAAACTTCCCCATCTCGATCGGTTTTCCGAATCGGATGTCCACATCAACACCCGAGAGGAGCATGGTGCCTTCCGCCATCATCTCTTCAATGCCCCGTTCGGAAAGATCGTCAAGGGCCTTTTGAAGGAGTGTGCTGATCATGTTTTCCTGAAACCTCAGGGGATAATAGGTGATGTTGATGGGTACGATATGGGTGCGTCTATTTAAGACCTGCTCAATGGCGTCCAATTCAAAGGAGGCCATAAGGCGTTTTGCCTCGTCGGGTGCTGTTTCCTTCAATGCCTTAAATCTTTGTCTGTAGAATTCAGTCCTGAGAGCCAGGGTTGCAGCCCCCGTATGGGGAGGATGTTTGCCCCCCGCATAAGAGATCATATAACGGCCTTTCTCGAAGATTTTTTTGCTTTTTACCATACGCCCCTCGGGATAAACCACCCAGTGGGCTTCCCCTGTAAGGAGGGTCTTTACCATGAGGTGGTCCCGGTTTGGGTCGCGGGTTGAGATGACGCCCAGCTTGTCAAATATGGCGGCGAGAGGGCCCTTAAAGAGATTGTAATCGGCAAGGGACCAGATGGGAATCCCTGTCAGTTCATTGAGTTGGCGTGGCAGAAACAGGGTTTCAATCCGGGTAAAATGGTTGGCCACGAAAACGATCGATCCATCGGGGATGTTTTCTTCACCGTGAATATTAATGTTGAGTTTTGAAAGTTGAGAGAGTTTTTTTATGGCAAGGACTGTTGTCAGGTAGGCGAATTTGTTCATGGA
>CAZPQA010000106.1:0-9434 GCA_964588535.1 uncultured Desulfobacteraceae bacterium | reverse complement strand
TTGCCGATATAGAGAAGCTGTTGGAGGTATTAAACCGGCTGGTGGAGAGAAAAAACACGGTTGTGGTCATAGAACATAACCTGGATGTGGTCAAGGGCGCCGATTATGTCATCGATCTGGGCCCTGAAGGCGGCGCGGGGGGCGGGCAGGTAGTGGCGGCTGGCACACCGGAAGCGATCTCAAAAATCAAGTCGTCTTATACCGGCCAATACCTGAAGAAGATGCTCAAAGCCAAAAAATAATCGATTATGATTCGTGGTTTCCGGATTTGTCAGCCCGTGAAGCGTGGTGTTGCAAACCATGATTGAAAAACATTGGGATTGACACTGGCGGGCTAGGCAACTTATTATGAAAAGGGGTTGCTGAACATTTAATTTACCAGTACTACCTATTTTAGGATAAACAGGGCGGCTTACTGACAGAACTTTCATTACGATAAGGGGGTGGGCAATGTCTGTTATCACTATTTCAAGGGGTTCTTACACCCACGGTAGCGCAGTGGCGGAGAAGGTGGCACAAAAGCTTGGCTACGAATGTATCTCTCGTGAGATACTTTTAGAAATTATCGAAGAATACAATATCCCAGAAATAAAGCTATTACGCTCTATTCGTGACGCTCCATCAATTTTCGAACGTTACACTTTTGGAAGAGAAAAATACATTAACTTTATTCGTGCGGCTTTTTTGATGCAAGTCATTAAGGACAATGTCGTCTATCATGGTTTTGCGGGCCAATATTTTTTAAAGGATGCGCCGAATGTTCTGAAAGTTCGGATTATTGCCAATATGAAATATCGTATAGAATGCATGATGAAGAGGGAGGCGGTATCAGAGAAAAAAGCTGAAAAAATGGTAAAAGAGGTTGATGAAGAGAGACGGAAATGGAGCCGGAAACTGTATAACCTCGACACATGGGATTCAAGGCTTTACGATCTGGTTATCAATATAGAAAAGATATCCATCGACCAGGCATCCGACATGATATGTGACACTGTTAAATTGGGTCCTTTTCAAACAACCCCTGAATCACAGAAAACAATGGAACGCTTAATTCGAGGAGCTATGGAAAAAGTAAAAAAAGGGCCAAAGCAATCTCCATTCTTTGAACCAATGCGTGATAATCCGTGGCGAAATGACTGAAAAAACAGGGGACATTCGAATAATCCTCGCAGGGTGTCTACTTCATTGATGAAAACGGAAAAACCTGCGAAATGTAAACCGCTGACCAACGTTTCACATCTTATCCAGCTGTTCCAGGTGATAAACGAGGTTTTCAAATTTGACAGACAAATCCGCGTTTTCAATAATGCACTTTTTTCGTGATCGAATCTGAATGGTGGTAAAATTAAGAATCGCTCCGATGCCGCCTTCCTGAAGGAGATGGGCAGCCCGCTGCGCTTCATGGGGAGGGGTCGTTATGAGCCCGATTTCAATGCCTAACTTGCGCACCGTTTCTGATATGCCTGAAGCAGACTGAATGGTCAATCCACAGGCAAGTTTTTTACCCACCTTTCTGGCATCTGAATCAAAAGCGGCTTTGACGATGTAGCCTCGTTTTTTGAAATTTTCACTTTGGACCAGGCTGCTTCCCAGATGCCCCATGCCCACAATGCACAGGGCCCATTCCCGGTCTGTTGCCAGAATACCTTTGATGGCATTGAGAAGATCCCGCACATCATATCCCACGCCCCTGATTCCGAATTCGCCAAAATACGCCAGGTCTTTCCTGACCTGGGCAGGATTTACACCACAGAGCCCCGCCAGCTTTTCCGATGATACGACCGGCGGTCCGCTTTCGAGCAGAATTTCAAGCGGCCTGGAATAGACGGCCAACCGCTTGATGGTGGGGTTGGGGATTTTTGATTCCTTTGACATCGGGGATCCATCCTGATGCTGAAAAATGTATTGTGAAATAATGCACATGACTGGAAAAAAAGAGAGCCCACAAAAGCAGGCCCTCTTTTTTCAGTCAGTCGTTGATCAACCACCCAGGGACTTAACGACGAGCTCGTGCATGCCTCCCAGGTCCGGAATCTTGAAAACAAGGATAAAGCAGATAACCAGAGCGTAAATACAGAGGGATTCAATCAGAGCCAGACCAATAATCATGGTGGTCATGATTTTACCGCCCGCTTCCGGGTTCCTTGCTGTTCCCTGAAGGGCACCGTTAATGGCGTTACCCATACCGATACCGGTACCCATGGCAGCCATTCCGATGCCCAACCCACAGGCAATGGCGATTCCGAAGAATACCCAGAGACCGGCAGCCTTAACAGCGGAATCATCACCAGCAAATGCCATGGAAGCTGAACCGATCACCATGACTGCTGCGAAAATACCAACCAGCGTTTTCCTGTTCATAATACTAGACCTCCTTTCCTTAGAATTTTTTTATGGCCTTCTTCCATAAACTTTAACCCCCTCTTGAAGAGAGGTGTTTTATTCGTTTTTCGAGCCCCCTTGAATCAGTGAGCGTGTTCCATGGCACCGACAAAATACATGGTGGCGAGAAGCATGAAAACCAGTGCCTGAATAAAGCACACCAGGATACCCAGGAACATGATGGGCAGCGGCGCAAGATAAAGCCCGGCGAGACCAAACAGGATGGCCAGAACCATCTCTTTACCGAAGATATTTCCAAAAAGTCGAACACTCAGGCTCATGATGCGCGCCAGATGACCAATCAACTCAATGGGAAGCATCAAGGGGATGAGCCACCAGACCGGGCCACAGAAATGCTTGATATACTTGACCCCGTGGAATTTGATGCCGATGACATGGGTATAAATGAAGGTACATAGCGCCAGGGCCAGCGTGGTGTTCAGGTTGGCCGTGGGAGAGAACATGCCAGGAATCAAGCCGATCATGTTGGAAACGAGAACAAAAAGGAATACGGTGGCGATAAAGGGAAAAAAGAACCGTCCCTCGGGCCCTGTGATTTCCACCATGAAGTTCTCAAGACCGCTGATCAGCACCTCAAAAAAATTCTGCCCCCCTTCAGGAACGATGGTCACTTTTTTGGCCAGGAAAAGGGCGCTCAGAATCAGGATGAGCATGGTGAGCCACGTGTAGGTGACATGGGAATAATGAAGGGCAAAATCATGAAAGCCCATGGCGGACAAAATTGCGTCAATGAAAAAAATAGGATGCTCCATAAATTATACCGCCTCCCGCGAAGATGTTCTAAAAGCAGCCCGAATCCCGAAATTCAGGATACTGAGCACAACGATTGAAAGACCGACGGCCAAACCCAGGGGATTTACCCATCCGTTGGTGATAAGGATATAGATGATCAGGCCCATAATGGCAAGCCTAAAATAAAATTTTGCAATGAGCGCCATTTTTTTTCCTTTCATGGTGTTCTGATCCGAAAAAGCGCTGCGCATGGTGTGGTGCAAAAGACTGAAATTAGCAATGATAATCAGTCCGCCCAGGATCACCCCGAGGGTGAATTGAACTTCCATGAAAACACCACTTAATGCGCCCAATATGAACAGGATAACCCAGTTGAATGTCTTGATATCTTGCAGGTTTTTTCTGACCATCACATATCTTTTGCTTTATTGTAAAGGATATAGAGATTCCTGAACGCAGCGACAATGCCGAACCCCAGGAAAATAAAAAAAAGCCATGGCTTCGTGCCGAAATATTTGTCCAGGTAGAAACCAGCCAAGGCGCCAATAGCGACGGAAAAGGCCATGGCCATGCCGACGCTGCTAATAAAACCAAGGTCCTTAATCTGTTTTTTCAGATCTTCATCCATGGTGTTGGAGCGTCCGCCCTCTACGGGATGCTGATTCCAATTCACAACCCGTGGGCTTCCTATCATAGAATTTCGGGAAAAGTCAACAGAATTTTGATTCAAATGCGCCCTTCAACTGTCCACATGCCGCCAGGATATCACGGCCTTTGCTTTTTCGAATGATGGCGGTGAAATGTCTGTCCGTCAGTATTTTCTGGAAATGAAAGATTCTGTCCATGGAAGGCGGCATCATGGGTGATTCCGGATCCGCATTCAGTGGGATCAGGTTTATTTTTGCCCTGAGTGCGGAAAGCAGTCGGCACAAATTATGTGCATCCCGATCCCGGTCATTGGTATCTTTTATGAGAATGTACTCGAAGGTGATCATCCGCCGGTTGGGCAGAGGAAATGACTTGCAGGCCTGAATCAATTGGTCCAGGGGATATTTACGGTTGATGGGCATAAGACGGCTGCGTGTCTCATCATCCGCTCCGTTGAGTGAAACCGCCAGGTTAATGGTGATGTCGCGCGCCAGTCTCTCAAGTTCGGGGACCAGGCCGCAGGTGGAGAGGGTGACCTTTCGGTGGGAAAAATTCATGCCATCCGGTTCAATAAGGTTTCGGAGCGCTTTGATCACCGCATCATAGTTGGCCAGAGGTTCTCCCATGCCCATCAGCACGATGTTCTTTAAACGGTCCGGATATTCCAGGGATCTTTTTGCCAGAATGACCTGTTCAATGATTTCGCCAGGCGTCAGGTTTCTTACCAATCCCTGTTTTCCGGTTGCACAGAAAGAACAATTCATGGCGCAACCGACCTGTGAGGAAATACACAAGGTTAGATGGTCCCTTTCCGGTATGAGCACGGTTTCGATGGTATGACCGTCTTTCAACTGGTGAAGGTATTTTCGGGTACCGTCTTCGGATTGGACTGCCTTGATTTCACGTAAGGGAGAGATATGGGCCTTTTCTTTGAGCAGGGTGCGCAGCGTCTTGGGCAGGTTGCCCATTTCATCAAAGGATTTAACGAATCGTGTCAGGGCCCAATGCCGGATCTGACGGCCCCGGTAGGCACCCAATCCATGGTCAACGGCCCAATCTTCCATTTCAGCCGCGCTCAACCCCTTGAGATCGGTCCGGGTCATGGATGGGGTTACTCCGGTTTTGAGTCGTCGGTTTTGCAGGTTCTGAGCTGCGCCAGTTCCCATACATAGTCGTACAGGTGAAGGCCTTTGCTGGATGCAATGATTTCACCGTCTTCAACGCCGATGGCAGATGCCATATACTCTTTTAAAAGCTGGATGGCGCCCAGGTTGGCCGGCAGGCCGTTCCACAGATCCCAGGACCTGAAATAGATGATGAAATGGAGTTTCCCATTTTTGATTCGGGTGTCAATCCCCCTCAAGCAAGGCGGATCTCCCAGGTAAATTGCCTGAGGGTTTCCCACGGTCATAAAGGCCTGATTGGTTCCAAAACCATCTTCCCGATACATGCGGATGACTTCAGCGATCTGGGATTCCAGGTATTGGCCGTAGGTATAATCCTCACCCGGTTGTTTGGCGGATGTCATGAGGTAGGGCAGATATTCTTCGATATAGCCATCGGCCACGGGATTGGGGATACCCAGGGCAGGGGGGATTTCGGGCAGAAGCGGCCGTTGCCCAGGGTATTTGATATGGATGGTAATATAATCGAATTCAAGCCGTTTCTGGCCTTCGAAACTGCCTCGGTCAATGACGTATTCGGTACCTGTTTCCAGAAGCTGGTAGACGCACTGAAACCAGGCATCAGGAAGGTCGCGGGCTTCAATAGACTCAAGTTGCATCATCAGAAAATTCCTCAAGGGTGGATAAAATCCTATTTTTCTAGTACATACAGAATTCTTCGAATAAAGGCAACCAGAGAAGTCTACCCGGATAATGATGTAATGAATGCAGGGCAAAAGATGACGATCTTGAAGAACCTGAAAAAAAGATGGCACAGTGAGGGCGGGTATCGCCAATTTCTGGTCATCGCCTTCCCCCTGATTCTGAGCACAGGGGCCCTTTCAGTGCAACACTTCGTGGATCGCATGTTTCTTTCCTGGTATTCCCCCGAGGCCATTGCCGCAGCCATGCCGGCCGGGATGCTGAATTTTTGCATCATGAGCCTGTTTATTGGAACGGTGGGGTACGTGAATACCTTTGTAGCCCAGTACTTCGGAGCGGAAAGAAAAAACCGGATCGGACCGGCTGTCTGGCAGGGCCTCTACATTTCGATTCTGGGAGGGCTTGGGATTATGCTGTTGATTCCCCTCGCAGAACCCATCTTTCGCCTCGTGGACCACGATGCGACCATCCAGCGACTGGAAGTGGAATACTTCAGCATTCTTTGCCTGGGGGCGGGCCCCATGATCGCTTCAACGGCGCTTGCCTGTTTCTTTTCGGGTAGGGGCCGAACGTGGCCGGTGATGTGGGTGAACATCCTGGCAACAGGGGTGAACCTCTTGCTCGATTATGTTCTGGTATTCGGTTTGTGGGGGTTTCCGGAAATGGGAATTCGCGGTGCAGGGGTCGCAACTGTTTTGGCAGGGGTTTTCTCTCTGCTGGCATACATTCCGCTGGTGTGCAGGCCTCTTCACGATGGAAAATACCATACCCTGAGAGGATGGCGGTTTGAAAAAGAGCTTTTTTTGCGCCTGCTCCGCTTTGGATTTCCCTCCGGGGTTCAATTTTTTCTGGATATGTCCGGGTTTACGGTTTTTATTCTTCTGATCGGACATTTGGGCACCGTCAGTCTGGCCGCCACCAATATCGCTTTTAACATCAGTACCCTTTCCTTCATGCCCATGATCGGCTCCAGTATCGCCATATCGGTTCTTGTGGGACAGTACCTGGGAAAAAACCAGCCGGAAATGGCAACAACCAGCGTCTATTCCGGATTTCATTTAACCTTTGGATACATGTTTGTCATTGCGCTGGCCTATCTTTTTATTCCAGAACTTTTTGTGCTCCCTTTTGCGGCCGGCGCTGACCCCGCAGGTTTCGCCGAGATTTATCGCCTCACCGTGCTTCTGCTCAGGTTCGTTGCCATCTATTCGGTTTTTGACACCATGAACCTGGTTTTTGCTTCCGCTATCAAAGGAGCCGGCGACACCCGCTACGTGATGTTCGCCATCATTATCACCTCGGCGCTGGTTCTGGTGATGCCCACATACCTGGGGGTGATGGTTATGGGGTGGGGGGTGATGGCTTCATGGATTAATGTATCTGCCTATGTGATTGTGTTGAGCATTGTGTTTCTTTTGCGCTTTCTGGGGGGCAAATGGAAATCCATGCGGGTGATCGAAACCCCAGGGTACTGACTTGCGCTTGACAGCTATTACTGAATAGCTTACCTTTTTGCTGTTTTTTTCTGAAACATAAGTAATTTCCGGAGATGAGGAGGAGGTAATCAATGGGGAAAAGCGGACGATCGGCGTTATTGACGTTGCTCATAATGTTTTCACTGGTTTTTATGCACAGTGTCGGAGCGTGGGGGAGCACTATTCAGGATTCCGAGTCCGCCGCGCACGGCGTGGATGCTTCACGGTACTATGTGGTCGATACCTATCAGTTCCCTGGTTTTAAGCTGATCCAGATGGAACTGTCCGTGCTCTCCATATACTCTTATTTGTTAATCAGCGATGGGAAAGCCCTGGTAGTGGATCCCTGTCGTGATATCTCCTTCTTTCTGGATGTTGCCAGAAAGGAAAGGGCCAAAATCATCGGAGTCTATCTGACCCACTCCCATGCGGATTTTGTGGCGGGTCACATGGAACTGGTCAAAGCGGTGAACTGTCCCATCTACCAGAGCCATAAGAGTGGCGCCGAGTACCCTTTCAAGCCGGTTAAAGAAGGGACCGAAATTCGGGTGGGAAAAGCCCTGGTGAAGTTTCTGGAAACACCGGGCCATACGCCTGACGGCATGTGCGCCCTGGTGTATGGACCGGATAATGCCAATGTGCCCGAATTGATGTTAACGGGGGATGTGTTGTTTGTTGGAAGCGTGGGGCGACCGGATCTCATGGGGGGGGCCGTTTCGGCGGCCTGGCTGGCAGCGGCTTTTTTTGATTCGTGGCAAAAAAAGATATCCACCGTCGGCGATGGCGTGAAGGTTTTCCCGGCCCATGGTGCCGGCTCCCTCTGCGGTGCGCACTTATCAGATAAACCCTTCAGCACCATTGGTGAAGAGAAGGCGACGAACCCCTATCTGAAGTACAAAAACCGGGGGGAATTCGTTGCGGCGCTGATTCAGGACCTTCCCGAAGCACCCCAGTATTTCAAACACAATGCGGCCTTAAACAAACAGGGACCCCCACGGGTCAATTGGGATGAGGGCCTGCCTCCGGAAGCAACCCCGGATAGGAATTTGACGGATCCAGAAAAGGCCTTTGTGGTGGACTTGAGGAATGCGGATGCCTATGCGGCCGGTCATATCCCCAATTCAGTGAACATTGCCCTCAGGGGGCGTCTGGAAACCTGGGTTGGAACCATGGTGCCGTGGGGATCAAGGATGGTACTGGTGGGCAGCAAAGAACAATTGAGGGAAGGGCTTCTGCGGCTCCATCGTATCGGTTACGCCCCGGAAATTATCACCCTGGAACAGTGGAAAAAGGCCGGAATGCCGGTTACGGTCAGTCAACCCATAACGCCTTCCGCCCTTCATGAAATGATGCAGAAAGGTGATGCGCCGCTTATCGTGGATGTACGGCTTCCGACGGAGTGGATGGCCCTGAAAATCGGAACGGTTTTGAACCTGCCCCTCAACCACCTGGCGAAATTGTCGGGAAAACTGGACCCGGAGGCCCCTGTGGTGGTGGTCTGTAATTCCGCCTACCGTTCCAGTTTGGCTGTGGGGGTTCTGGAACGAAAGGGATTTAAGACCGTTCGGAATCTCAAGGGCGGCAGCCAGGCCTGGATTGACGCTGGGCTACCGGTCTATGAAGGGGTTAAACCCGAGGGCGGCGTATCGAAGGCGGTTCCCAAAGGTAAGACAAAATCGGTGGATTCAAAAAAACCGGCCAGGAAAAAATCGAAAAGACCACCTGAAATAGATGCCGGCTGTTAACGTTTAATCCCTTTGCCGGAGGCATGAAGGGCTATCGGCGGGGGATGTTTTTGATTCAAATCAACAGATGGAAAGGAGAAAAATATCATGAGCAAAACAGAAGACAATCTTTGGGCAGCATTTGCAGGGGAATCCCAAGCCAATCGAAAGTACCTGGCTTTTGCCAAGAAAGCAGACAATGAGGGACATGCTCAGGCCGCCAAACTTTTTCGTGCGGCTGCAGAGGCTGAAACGGTTCATGCCCATGCGCATCTGAGAACCCTTAATGGTGTGAAGACCACCGCCGAAAATCTCAAGGCCGCCATCGAAGGGGAGACCCATGAGTTTAAGGAAATGTACCCGGCGATGATCGAAGAGGCGGAAAAAGAGGGCAATAAACCGGCCGTGAGATCTTTTTCTTTTGCAAACGATGTGGAGAAAGTGCATGCGGGGCTTTACCAGAAAGCGCTGGATAGTCTGGAAAATCCCAAAGATGTGGATTGCTATTACGTTTGCTCCGTGTGCGGGTATACCTGTGAAGACGAGGCACCGGAAAAATGTCCGGTATGTAGTGCTCTTAAAAAAGCTTTCAACAAAGTTGATTAACCAAACGCCTGCCCCCATTT
>CAZPQA010000105.1:0-9538 GCA_964588535.1 uncultured Desulfobacteraceae bacterium | reverse complement strand
CCAGATATTCCGCAAAGACGCCGGCAGGGGACCTCTGTTTGTCATATTCCGGGGCTGAACAAATGATGGACGCATCAATATCCTTATTTGAAATTTGAGCGTCCTGCATGGCATCCTTGAACCCTTCAAAGGCCAGTTCCCTGATGGACCCGGGATATCCGCGCACGAAAGCGCTTTGGCCAACTCCGATGATTCCTACTTTACCCATTATAACCTCCAAGTTATATGCATTCCTAAAAAAACACTGAAGTTTCGGTGTTTACAATTCTTTATACCAGAATTTACCGAGGACGGATTATAGGGAATGATCGCTAACGGGTCAAGAAGAAACCATTTTCTTCACGCCCCCCGATTTATAAAACAGCGCCAAAAGGGCGCCGGAGAGAATAAGCCCACCGGCCAGGGAAACCCCGAGGGGAAAAAGGCCTGCGTCGCCCATCATGCCGATACCCAATGGAATGGCGCCGCCCCCCACCAGAATGGCTACGGGCACCGTAAAGGATACGGCAATGTTTCGAACATTTGGTGGACCGATGGCGGACAGGGCCGCAAAACCGGGCGG
This sequence comes from uncultured Desulfobacteraceae bacterium, assembly GCA_964588535.1. GTDB lineage: Bacteria > Desulfobacterota > DSM-4660 > Desulfatiglandales > Desulfatiglandaceae > NaphS2. Next base: position 8,976 of record CAZPQA010000105.1, on the reverse strand, counting down.
GAAAAAGCATCCCGCTACAACCGGCTGAAAAAATACCATTGCCACCAGCCATGATCCCGTCATTGTGCCCAGAAGGACGGTTGCCAATCCCGCAATCAGAAAAACACCGCTCATGGTGAGCCCGGGACCGACCCGGTCGGTTGCCCAACCGGCCAGGAAGGTCATGAACAGGACTGATATTCTTGACAGTGCCACCAGGGTGTTGGCCAAGTTCCGCTCCAACCCGTGTTGGGCTACCAGAAAGAGGGGGAGCATGGTGTAAAGCCCCAGGGTGGCGCAGAGGCCAAGGGAAAACAATATCATCATGATCCAGAATGACTTTTGGGAAAAAAGGGTTTTGAGGGACAGAAAATTCGGCGCTTCACCAGGAAAATCTCCACCTTTTCCAAAAAGGGAAAACAAGACGCCCATTGAAATGGAACAGATACCAAGGAAAACCAGCACACTTCGCCAGGAAAACCACAGCATCACACCTTCTGCCAGCAGGGGCGCAACAATAAAACTCGCGTTGGGGGCCAGTTCATGGGTGGCGATGGCTTTTCCCCAGTGTTTCACGTTGACCAGAGAGGTTAGAACAGCAATCCCTGAAGGGAGATAGAGCCCTGACGCCAGTCCCAGAAGGAGCAATCCTCCCCTAATCGTCCAGATGCCGTCGCTCAAGGCAATGCCAATAAGCGAGAACCCAGCAGTTGCGGCGGACAAAGCGATGGTTTTCCGGTGTTGAAGACGACGGGAAACAAAACCGGAACCCAGGAGAGAAACAGAATATCCCATGCTGATAAAAAGAAACAGGGAGGCGGCTTCAACGTGGATCAACCCCAGATCCCCTTGAATGCTGGGCAGCAATGGCGCGAAAATGATTCTGGATATAAAATTCAGAAAGAAGATGCCGGTTAAAAAAAGGATTGGGCCCAGAATTGATCTGAATTTAACCGCCTCAATGTCAACACTGGCGTGTGAACCCGGGGTTTTTGAATGTTTCATTTTTCCCGCATTGTCAAAGGTCTTCAGCGATTAATCGACCTCATATGGGGCGATCCATCTGCCGCCTTGAAATCAATTTCTTATTTTGGTAAACCTGAACCGACGTTCCGGAGAAACTTTTTCGCAACCATTAAAGGATAAAACACCCATGAAATCCTTTCAAAACATACCTTCGCTGACAAAAACCAAAACCCCCGAGCTGAATAACGTTACCGTGATGGCATCAAAGGGGCTGGGACGGGTGTGGAGCTTCAATATCAATTTCTGGCTTCTTCTTGGAATCGTGGTGATCCTGGTGCTCTATTTGCTGTTCTCTTTCATACCGTTGGCGCAGTATTTCGGTGAGTACCATCAGGAAAATCTCCTGATAAAACTTGAAAAAGATTTCAAGGAAACCCAGAGAGCCCTGTATCAGGCAAAACAACGGTTGAAGTTTGTGGAAAGCTACATTGGCCCCTCAAAGATGCCCGCCGAAAGCCCGAAAAAAACAGCCAAAACCCAATCACCCCCCGGCAGCGAAAAGACATCAACAGGCAGCCACAGCAAAATGCCAGCAGAACCAGGTATTCAAGAATCAACCGTCAGCATTAAAGAACTGAAAATAAACCGTCGAGGGGCCAACTTATCCGTTAATTTCAAGCTGGCCCGGGCCAGCTCCAGCCGCTCACCCATCCGGGGGTATATTTTCATCGTTGCAGTGGACCGGTCAACAGACCCGCCACAGCTGTGGCCTTCGCCGAGGGCAGTCTTTGAAAACGGAATGCCCGTAAATCCAGAAAAAGGACAGTCCTACAAAATACGGAATTTTCGCCGAATTCGAGTCAAATGGTCTTTTAAGTCAGCTGAAAAAATACCCCCGGAACTCAGGATACTGGTCTACGACAGATCGGGCGGTCTTCTCTTGAAAGAGGATTATCGCCTGGAAAAGGATCAAAATCCATAGCATCGACACATCACAGGCACCCATTCAAGGCACATATTCCAATGTGATCACATCATCCCACGGGTCTGCCTTTTTAACCTTTACCAGGATTTCCTGCCCTTTGGAAAATATGATGCCATCCTGGCGTTTGAAGTCCGTAACCATGAGAAAATCCGTCAAAACGACCCTGTATTTATTCTTGAATTCATCGAGAACCAGGGCGTTAAATGTTTTGCCCGGGTTAATCCCCAGATATTTCAAAGTCCAATAGCGTAAACGGTTTCGCTGGATGCGCCCCAGGGTTTTAACCAGAGGTTCGACGGAAACCCTGATCTCTTCCAGGTTTTCTTCATTGTAAACGGGCGTGCTTTTCCCGAGAAAACTGGTTAATTGCCGCTGTACAATAAGGTCAAGATATCTGCGTATGGGAGAGGTCGCCTGGGTGTAAACGGGAACCCCCAAACCGCTATGGGGGTTTGGATTCGTGCTGATATGAAGGGGGCTCAGTTTTCTTCGCTGTTGAAACACATAAAAAACGTACCCTTTTTCATCCAGGGGCAGCTTTTCCGTTGGTTCCGATTGTGCCCTGAACAGTACGGGAATGTTATTCTTCCAGCAAAACTCAGCCGCCAGTTCATTATAAAGGATCATGAACTCTGCAACAATCATTCGGGACGGTGAGTCCTGCGGCACCAGTTCCAGATTCAAGAGACCCGCTTCATCGGTGTCCATCTCCAGTTCAGGCAGAGAAAGATTCATGGCGCCACAGTTCATCCGGTTTTGGCGAAGCATTTCCGCCAATCGGTGCAGCTCTCGAAATTGGGTTTTCTTCAAAAGGTTTTCATTAACATCACTGTAGGTCAGTTGCCGTTGAACCCGAATCATGCTGGATGTAAAACGATATCGCAACAATGACCCGTCCTGGTCGAACCTTGCCAGAAGAGAAATCGCCGGACGATCACACCCTTCTTTCAGGCTTAACAAATCCTGGGAAAGATCCATGGGAATCATGGGGATTTGTCTTCTGGGCATATATAGAGACGAAGCCCGGTCTCTTGCCGCGGTGTCAATTGGGCTGCCCTTTTTGATCACCGCCGCCACATCAGCAATATGGACGCCGATTCTCAATTCAGTATCAAAAATTTCTACGCTGATGGCGTCATCAAAGTCCTGGGTTTTGGGCCCATCAATGGTCATAATGGGCAGGGACCTCAGGTCTTCACGCTGGGTTTCAGAAAATCTTGAAACCGCAAGGCTCGCAGACGCTTCCAGTTGCGCGGTCGTAAAAGCAGTCTCCACCCCCGATCGCAGCAGATCAAGGGGTTCGTCTTCCTCCCATTCACCCAAGGCTATGAGCAGAAACCTGGCCTTCCTAATATCTGTTATACCCGCGTATGAAAGCAATTCCCTGCCATATTTGAAATCATCGGCGTCAGCGCCGTAAAGGGCCAGCCGGATCAAAAGCTGGATAATATCGTTGCTGCAATCCGGCCTCTGGGTTTGTTTTCCCTGATGCACTTCTTTGAGCCACTTGCCACCTTGCTCAAGTCGCGCCGCCCTTTCGGCGGCCTCCTCTTCCTGCCGGATAATCTGTTCCACACGATCTTTCGAATTTGGCAGAAAGAGTCCGTTTTTCATCTTGAAATAGAGCCTGTTTTCAAAAAATGCCCGCACCACAGCCGAAAAGTGCTCCTCGGTGGCGTCTTCGCCGAAAGCCAGCTGCGCCAGGTAACGGTGGTCGAAAACTTCCTCCTCGTCCCGAATCAGCTCCCACATTTCCTTGATGTCAATCTCTTCTTTCAGCTTTATTCGCAAGGTTTCTATCTGCTGTAGCTTCTGAAGCAACTGATCCCTTGGCTGTGCCACATCAATTTGGGCACCTGAAATGAGCAGGGTCCTTTTCGGGGAAAGGTTCACTTCCCGGTTGGCAGGCGTCAGCAGATGTAGCCGGTTCCCCTTATCCTGCAGACAGACGGTACAAATCAATCGGCTCTGATCAATATATTCAACAATGCTTCCAACGGCCATATTTGAAAATCACCCATACCCTTTCTAAGGAAGTTTTCAGGATTTCTAGCAGGTGGGCAGGGTTCTGTCAACTGATCTCGGGTAGCCACAATTTCAGGAAAAACATGATTTATGCCAATCACATTGCCATTACCCACAATTGCTTTCCCAAAACGCTTTTGCTAGAATGACATTTTGAAATTCGAGGGCATTTTGAAATTTGGGGTAAACCATGGGTGAATCAATTTACGCGCAACGGGTTGGGGCACTTGTCCAATTATTGCAGCCATCCGCTGAAATCGGTTGCGACGGAGCCTGGATTATCAAGCCTGAAAATCGGCGCTATCTTTCAGGTTTCAGTGCGGAAGACAGCCAGTTCACCGAATCCTCGGGCTCACTTCTGATCAATGGCACAAACCGCCTGCTGATAACGGATTCCAGGTATACACTTGCCGCTGAAAATGAGGCGGTGGCATTCGATGTGTATACCCTTAAGAAAAGTTTTGTGGACGACATTCCGGATTTCACAAAAGGATTTAACCTGCACAATCTTGGCTTTGAAGAAGATTTCGTGACATGGGATCTACACCGGAAGACAGCGGAAAAGCTCGCCCTACTCTCGCCCCCGGCCGCATTGACCCCGCTAAACGGCGTGGTGGAGAATATGCGCGAAATCAAAGAAGACCGGGAGGTTGAAGCGCTCGAAAATGCAGCGGACATGATTTCAGACATCCTGGATGAGATCATTTCAGATCTCAAACCGGGTGTAACGGAGAAAGATGTGGCCTGGCAGATCAAAGGCTTGGCAAAGGAGGCCGGTGCAGAAGGGCTCTCTTTTCCGTCTATTGTGGCATCAGGTCCCAACAGCGCACTGCCCCATGCGGTGCCCTCAAACCGAAAAATCCGGTCTCGAGAGCCGATTATCCTGGATGCCGGGGTTCGATTGAACGGTTACTGCTCCGACATCACGCGAACAGTCTTTCTGGGTGAACCGGATGACACTTTCAAGACCATTTACAGTACGGTTCGGCAGGCGCAACTGGCGGCACTGGAAAAAATCAACCCTTCCGCACAAAGCACCCAGGTGGATGCCGTTGCCAGAAATATTATTGGTGATGCCGGTTTTGGCGCATACTTCGGACACGGCCTGGGCCACGGTGTCGGCCTTGCCACCCATGAAGCGCCAAGGCTCGGGCCGAGAAATGCCATCCCGCTTCGTTCAGGAAACGTTTTTACCGTTGAACCAGGCATCTACATCCCGGGCAAGGGAGGGGTGCGCCTTGAGGAGATGGTTGTTCTGGAAGCTGAAGGGCCCAGAATTCTGACCAAAAATGACCATTTCTATGATTTTTCGTGATTTCCGGCCTCGCCGTTGCGGGTTCAGAACATAGCGGGTCGGGTCGATTTTGGCGGTCTTCGGGAAAAAATGGGGGTCAGCTCGGTGTACGATCTGGTAGATGAATTCATTGCCTATTTGCGGGTTGAACGGGGTCTTGCTGAAAACACCATTTCTGCCTACAGTGGAGATCTTGTCCGGTTTATCGCTTATCTGGAAAGCCGGAATTTAAACCCTGTTAAGATTTCCCGAAATGAGATTCGGGACTACCTGGGCAGCCTGATCCATGACCTCTCCAAAAGGTCCCAGGCCCGGAATATCTCCGCCATCAAAACGTTTTTTCGTTTTCTTGTTTCAGAAGGCAGAATGAAAGAGAACCCTGCAAGGCTTCTGGAAACACCGCGCATGCAACGAAAACTGCCGGATGTCCTGAGCCTCGATGACGTTGAGGCTCTCCTTTCACAGCCGGACATCACAACACCCCTGGGGCAACGCGACAGGGCCATGCTGGAGCTCCTTTACGCCACCGGACTCCGGGTATCGGAGTTGGTGCATCTCAGGTTGCTCGACATCAATTTGGAGGCCGGTTATGTGAAGACCCTGGGAAAAGGGTCAAAAGAGAGACTGGTGCCGTTTGGTGAAAAGGCGCTTTACGCCCTGCAGTCGTATCTTTCTGACGGTCGACCGGCCCTGCTCAAGGATGGCCATCCGCCTTACTTATTTTTGAACTTCAGAGGAAAATTATTGACACGGCAGGGATTCTGGAAAATCATCAAGAATCATGGTAGAATGGCAGGCATTAAAAAAAATATAAAACCGCACGGACTGCGGCATTCGTTCGCCAGCCATCTCCTGGAAGCGGGTGCGGATCTTCGTTCTGTTCAGGTGATGCTGGGGCATGCCGACATCACCACCACCCAGATCTACACCCATGTGACGAGAGAAAGGCTGAAAGAGCTGCACGGGACATGTCATCCGAGACCGTAGAGTAATAGGGAACCGAATGTTCATGGAAGATTTACTCAGACGGAACAGGTGAAAATGGGAAAGGTTATTGATCTCAATAACAGGCGCAAAGGACCCTTGGAAGGGTTGGCCGCACCTGAACCGTGGCGTTTTCGAAAGGGGCTCTGGCGGACGTCTCACTTTGTTCAAATGCGATCAAATCTCGCAGAGACCCTTGAATATAAACCGGAAGGATTGGCAACACTGCCCCCTCATTTTTCCCTCAGGGGGGGAATGTCCTTTACCATTCGGTCCATGTATGTGAATCGCAGGGATGAAAAAAAGATGCGGGAGATTTATTACCTGGTTGGACTGACCGATTGCATGATTAACCAGGTTCATCCGATTTTGAGGACCGATCTCTTATGGGCCATGTACAAGAAGGTATTTTCCATGAAAGAGGCGCTCAAAGTCCACTGGCACGGTAACCTTGACCAGGTCCTGCTTCCCCTTGATCTGGAATTTTTCGATGATATTTCCTACCGCGCGTCATTGACCAAAGCGGAGACCATGAAAGAATTGTACGAGGCTATCAGGGAGGGGACCGACGAAATGTTTGATATCCTTTCCCTCGAATACACATTTTTCAGCCCATGGATGGGGGGATAATTTTGGAAAAGCATTATCGTTCGGCCGACATAAAAACCTCTGAAGCCTTCCTGGAAAGCATTTTTGACGGCATCAGCGAAGAAATCATGGTAGTGGATGAAAACGGTATCATTCAGGATGTCAACCGGGTTTTTCTGGATGAACGTAGCCTTTCAAAAAAGGCGGTTCTGGGTAAAAAATGCTATGATATCAGAAAAATGTCAGGAACCCACTGCCACCTGAAGGATCGGGACTGCCCCCTTCAAAAAGCCAAAGAAACCGGCGGGAAGGTGGAAGTAAACATTCGGCACGGTTTGGAAGGGGAATATTCGAAGGCCTTACGCCGAACCATGTATCCGGTCAAAAACCGTAAAACAGGTGAACAATATTTTATTGAAATCTCAAGGGATGTCACGGAATACCGGAACCTCCTTAACAGATTGAGGGCTTCGGAGAAGAAAATCCGAGCCATCCTGGATACGGCAACGGATGCCATCATCAGCATAAACGAGGATCACGAAATCGTATTGTTCAACAACGCGGCGGAACGGATTTTCGGTTACAAGAGAGCCACGGTTCTGAAAAAAAACCTGAACATGCTCATTCCGCGGCAATATGGCGATCATTCCGTCTTTGTCAAAAATTTTTTGAAAAAAATGGAACCAAAATTCATGGGCAAGACCCAATCACTTACCGCCATTCGCAAGGATGGTGAGGAATTTCCCATAGAGTTGGGATTGAGCTTTCATGAAATGGATGGTGCATACACGTTTACAGCCATTATTCGGGATGTATCCGTTCAGAAAAAACTGGAAGAGAAGCTGCTTCGCTCAGGGCGTCTTGCAGCCGTTGGGACCACCGTGGCTCATGTGGTCCATGAGATCAAAAGCCCGCTTATGATCATTGGCGGGTTCAGCTATCAGGTCCGGAACAGCCTGGAAGATGAAAACGCGTTAAAAAAACTAGACATGATCCTTGATGAGGTCAGCCGGCTGGAAAAACTGGTCGCCAGCCTGGGAGACTTCACAAAGGTTTACAATCTGGTAACGCGGCCGGCTGACATCAATTCCGTTATTCAGGATGTATTGAAAATTTTCAGGGGCATATACTCCCCCGAAAAATATCCAATGCAGGCCGAACTAGCACCCAATTTGACCGAAATCCAATGTGATCCGGACAAACTGAAACAGGTGGTTATCAATATTATTACAAATGGTATTGAAGCCATGGAAGACGCTGGAAGTATTACCATCAAAACGAAAAAATCGTCTGATGGTGTTGAAATCCAAATTCGCGATGAAGGGGTCGGCATCAGTGAGGAAGATCTCCTTCACATCTTTGAACCTTTTTATACAACCCGGGACCGCGGTTCCGGATTAGGCCTGGCCATATCCTATAAAATTGTGGAAGCTCATGGGGGAGAGTTATGGGCGGAGAGCGTTGAAGGAAAAGGGGCAACTTTTTTCGTGCGTCTGCCGGGTTGATGCGACATTTTTCTTTTTTTTAATTGACACCTGTACAATAAAATATTACGTTGCAGGATTGCCGCGGGGTGGAGCAGTCTGGTAGCTCGTCGGGCTCATAACCCGAAGGTCGTTGGTTCGAATCCAGCCCCCGCTACCAAAACAAATTCAAGGGCTTACGTCAATTTCGTAGGCCCTTTTTTGTTGGGTTGTTTTTTCATACCCCTCAGTATACCCCTCACTCACTTGGAAAATGGGTCTTTTCATGTGGTTCACCCGTTTGATAAAAAATTGAATCTGAAAGTTTTTTTCTCAGAGGATTTCCACAAAACCATCAAGAAAAATCGTACCCCACACCATACCCCACAAAAAAAGAAGTTTACCAACAATGGAAACAAAAAGGGAAAACCGCCCACCCGATACTGAGCAACCGGCTTTTCTCATCCATGTATCCCTATCCACCATGAGAACGTCCAACCTCATGGCGCTGGTGAGATCCGGCAACGAAGCCTATCATAAAGGACGGGACCAAACGCATGGCGTAGTCCACAAGGGACTGCATAACGATGACTCTACACCCAAAAAGGGGTGCGGGCAGGGTTCCGGTGGTACGTCATTGTCAGGGCCGTTTTGAATCTGTAGTTATGTCACCGGCATGAAGAGGTAGGATT
>CAZPQA010000104.1:0-9583 GCA_964588535.1 uncultured Desulfobacteraceae bacterium | reverse complement strand
CGGTATTTGCAGAAGGATATTCCGCCCCAGGAGCGTGAAGACGTGGGACTCCAGGCGGCTTATATGGGTGTTTTTCCCATCCATGATTTCGCAGGGACTTCGTCCCTTGAGTTCGTCAAGTACGCTTTTGAGGGTGCCAAGTACAGTGAAGAAGATTGCCTCAGCAAGGGCATGACATATGAGGTGTCCCTCAGGCTTACGGTCCGATTGGTTGTTTTTGATACCGATACCGTGAGTGAAATGAAAAGCATTCGGGACATCAAAGAGCAGGAGATTTATTTCGGCACTCTCCCCATCATGACCGACCGCGGTACATTTATTATTAACGGAACAGAGCGCGCAGTGGTGAGTCAGCTCCATCGCTCACCCGGCGCATTTTTTGACCATGACAAAGGAAAGACCCACGCCAGTGGAAAGCTGCTTTATTCGGCCAGAATTATTCCATTGAGGGGCTCCTGGCTCGATTTCGAGTTTGACCCTAAAGATTTTCTATACGTTCGAATTGACCGGCGAAGAAAATTTCCGGTAACCATTCTGTTAAAAGCACTGGGCTATACGGCCAAAGACCTCCTTTACCACTTCTACAACACTGAAATGATTGAGCTGGGTGAGACAGGGGGCTGGCGGGAAGCAATTCCTGAAATCCTGGCTCAGAGTCGGGTTACAAAAGACATTATTGACGGGGACGAAAAAGTCATCGCCAAAAATGGCGCCAAAATTACAAAGCGTTTGCTCAAGACCCTGGGGGCGAATGAAACCACAAAACCCAGGATGCCCATGCTGAAACAGGTGCCACTTGAAATTGAGAAGGGTACTGAATTTCAGGTGGTTGAGGACATCCCGGATCCGGAGACCGGCGACATTCTCGTGGCTTCCGAAAGTATGCTTTCAACGGATGGTTGTAATCTGCTGGTTGAAAAAGGGATTTCCCAGGTCAAATGTATAGACCGGAAGCGGGTCCGAATTCCCGTTGAGCTGGAGGATATTGAGGGTCGGGTGATTTGTGAAGATCTTATAGATCCTGAAACCGGTGAAGTGCTTCTGGAAGGCAACTGCCCTCTGACCATTGAAAAAATTGAGTCGATTCTGGAAAGAGGGATAACGAATATCGAATGCCTTGTTCTGGACGGGCACGGTATCAGTCGAAGCATTCGAGAGACATTGGTGACGGACCGAATCAACACGCCGGAAGAGGCGGTCCTCGATATCTACCGAAAAATGAGACCGAGCAGCCCCCCGACCCCCGAGGTGGCCGAAACCTTTTTTAATAATCTCTTTTTCAATCTGGATACCTATGATCTCTCCCGGGTGGGAAGGCTAAAACTCAATTATCGTCTGGGTATGGAAGGGGTTTCTCTCGAACAGAGAACGCTCAGAAAGGAAGACATTTTTGGTACCGTCGAGGAACTCATCAGACTGAAAAGCGCGGAAGCCATGGTGGACGATATTGATAACCTCGGGAATCGGCGTGTGCGTGCTGTGGGCGAACTCCTTGAGAATCAATACCGTGTCGGTCTTGTGAGGATGGAAAGGGCCATCAAAGAGAGAATGAGCCTTCAAGAGGTGGAGACGTTGATGCCTCACGACCTCATTAACTCCAAGCCGGTTTCTGCGGTGGTGAAAGAATTTTTCGGCACGAGTCAGCTGTCCCAATTTATGGACCAGACGAATCCCTTGAGCGAGGTGACCCACAAGCGTAGGCTCAGTGCCCTGGGACCTGGTGGGCTGACGCGGGAAAGAGCCGGATTTGAGGTTCGCGATGTGCATCCGACACACTACGGCAGGATTTGCCCAATTGAGACCCCTGAAGGGCCGAACATCGGGCTGATTGTTTCTTTGAGTACTTATGCGCAGGTGAATGAATTCGGCTTTATCGAGACGCCCTACAGACGTGTTTCGGATAACAAGGCCACCGAAAGCCTGGAATATTTATCCGCCCTTGACGAAAAGGATTTCCCCATCGCCCAGGCAAATGCGCCGCTCGATGAACAGGGCGGTTTTATTCGTGATGAGGCGGCTGTACGGATTGAGGGAGAAGCGTTCAAGGCGCCTGTGGAGGACGTAAAGTACATGGATGTATCACCGGACCAGTTGGTGAGCATCTCCGCCTCTTTGATTCCTTTTCTGGAGCATGATGATGCAAACAGGGCGCTGATGGGTTCTAACATGCAGCGTCAGGCGGTACCGCTTTTGAAGGCCAAAGCGCCCCTTGTGGGGACTGGGGTGGAAAAGGTGGTGGCAAGAGACTCCGGCATTTCGGTGATCGCTAAAAGAGATGGCGTTATCGAACATGTGGATGCGTCTCGAATTGTCATTCGCTTTACCGACACAGGTGAAAATGACGACTCCGAGGTGGAAATCTGCAAGCTCACAAAGTTCAGACGATCCAATCAGAACAGCTGTTATAATCAGAAACCCATTGTGCAAAAAGGCGAATTCGTCAAAAAAGGCCAGATTATTGCGGACGGGCCTGCCATGGAACAGGGAGAGCTTGCCCTGGGCCGAAACGTGATGGTGGCCTTCATGAGCTGGGGGGGATACAATTTTGAGGACTCTATCCTGATCAGCGAACGGGTTGTAAAAGAAGATGTTTATACCTCAATCCATATCGACGAATTTGAAATTCTGTCCCGCGATACCAAACTGGGAAAAGAAGAGATTACTCGGGATATTCCCAATGTGGGCGAGGAGGCATTGAAAAACCTGGATGAGAGCGGGATCGTAAGGATCGGTGCGGAAATTGGTCCGGGCGACATTCTTGTGGGAAAAATTACGCCGAAGGGCGAAACGCAGCTTTCCCCTGAAGAGAAACTTTTAAGGGCTATATTCGGTGATAAAGCAGGCGATGTGAAAGATAGTTCCATGCGCGTTCCCCCCGGTGTGCACGGCACCGTTATTGATGCTAAGGTGTTTTCACGGGGCGGCGTTGAAAAGGATGCGCGGGCCCTTGCCATTGAAGCCGAAGAAAGCCATCGCATGAGAAAGGATCTTCAAGACGAGATTGAGGTTGTGGAACGAAGCGCCAGAGAAAAATTGTTGGGAATTCTGGAGGGAAAGGCGCTTAAAACAGATCTCTGTGACAAAAAGAGCGGGACGGTTTTGCTGAAAAAAACCGAAGCCATGGCGCCGCAGGATGTGGAATCCCTACCCATTGAAGCCCTCGGATGGGCGGATGTGAAGGCACCAATGGATGAAATTGAAAAGGCTGAGGCAATCGTTTTAAAGTGTACCGCCAAGGTTGAGCGCTTGACCACAATCTGTGAGAATAAAATAGAAAATTTTGACCTGGGAGATGAACTGGCGCCCGGGGTGGTTAAAATGGTGAAAGTGTATGTGGCGGTAAAACGGAAGCTGTCTGTCGGGGACAAAATGGCCGGCCGCCATGGCAATAAGGGTGTTTTGTCTCGAATACTGCCCATTGAGGACATGCCCTATTTTGCGGATGGTACCCCTGTGGACATTGTTTTAAACCCTTTAGGCGTGCCCTCACGGATGAATGTGGGCCAGGTGCTTGAAACCCATTTGGGATGGGCTTCCCATGGTATGGGCATGAAAGTTCGGGAGTTGTTTGGAAAGATCAACAGCACCGAACTGCTCAGGGAGAAGTTCAAGAAATGGTTCTCCAAAGATGAATATGATTCATTTTTTGCGGATTTACCGGATGAGGATTTGCTGAAGGAGTCGTCTTTAATGCTGGATGGCGTACCGTTGGCAACACCGGTTTTTGACGGTGCTTCAGAAGAGGAGATCAAATCCTTTCTGGAGGAAGCCGGGTTATCGGCCACCGGCCAGGCAACACTTTACGACGGACGTACAGGGGAGCCTTTTGACCAGGATGTCACTGTTGGCATTATGTATATCATGAAATTGCATCATCTGGTGGATGATAAGCTGCATGCACGTTCCATAGGACCGTATTCTCTGGTTACCCAACAACCTCTGGGTGGAAAGGCGCAATTCGGGGGGCAGCGGTTGGGGGAGATGGAAGTGTGGGCCATGGAAGCCTATGGAGCAGCCTATACGCTCCAGGAGTTTCTGACTGTAAAATCAGATGATGTGGCGGGACGGACCCGCATGTACGAAAGAATTGTTAAGGGGAATAATGCACTTGAACCCGGACTGCCCGAGTCGTTTAAGGTTCTGATGAAAGAACTGCAAAGCTTAGGCCTTGAAATGGAACTTTTTGAGGACAGCTGATTGGCGTTCCGCGTCAATTGGTGAAAGGGGAATCAGGCATTGGAAGAATTATACAACTTTTTTACAAAGCCGAAAGATCCATCCAGTTTTAATTCCGTCAGAATATCTCTGGCATCCAAAGAGAAAATACTTGAATGGTCCTTTGGAGAAGTGAAAAAGCCTGAGACCATCAACTACAGGACCTTCAAGCCGGAGCGCGATGGGCTTTTCTGTTCCAAGATTTTTGGTCCCATAAAAGATTTTGAATGTAACTGCGGAAAATACAAGCGAATGAAGCACCGGGGTATTGTCTGCGAAAAATGTGGTGTTGAGGTCATTCAAAGCAAAGTCCGCAGGGAAAGAATGGGGCATATTACGTTAGCTGCGCCGGTGGCCCATATCTGGTTTTTAAAAGCCCTTCCCTCAAAAGTCGGCAACCTTCTGGATATGACGCTGAAGGAGTTGGAACGGGTCCTGTACTTTGAAGGACACATTGTGGTCGATCCGAAAGATACCCCTTTAACAAAGGGAGAAGTGCTCTCCGATGAACAGTTGCAGCAGGCCCAGGAAGACTTCGGCAACCAGTTTGAGGCGGGCATCGGCGCCGAAGCCATACAGACCATGCTGAGGGATTTAAACATCGAAGAGTTGTCCGAGAGCCTCAGGGTGGAAATGGCCAATACCAAGTCAGAGGCGAAAAGAAAGAAGCTGACCAAGCGTTTGAAAGTCATTAACGCTTTCAGGGACAGTAAAAACCGCCCTGAAATGACCATTTTGAATGTGGTTCCCGTGCTGCCCCCCGATCTAAGGCCCCTGGTGCCCCTGGACGGCGGGCGTTTTGCCACGTCCGATTTAAATGATTTGTACCGACGGGTGATCAACCGAAATAACCGGCTGAAAAGACTTCTGGAGCTCAATGCACCCGATATCATTGTTCGAAATGAAAAGCGGATGCTGCAAGAGGCGGTGGATGTTCTATTCGATAACGGCCGAAGGGGAAAAGTGGTTACCGGCGCCAACAAGCGTCCTTTCAAGTCTCTGAGCGACATGCTGAAGGGGAAACAAGGGCGGTTCAGGCAGAACCTCCTGGGGAAGCGCGTGGATTATTCAGGGCGATCGGTGATTGTGGTGGGGCCGGATCTGCGTCTCCATCAATGCGGTCTCCCCAAGAAGATGGCGCTTGAGCTCTTCAAACCCTTTATCTACAACAAGTTGGATGAAAAAGGGCATGTGACGACCATTAAGAGCGCCAAGAAGATGGTCGAACGGGAAACGCCTGAGGTTTGGGACTCGCTGGACGAAGTGGTGAAGGAATACTGCATTCTGTTAAATCGGGCGCCCACACTTCATCGCCTGGGTATGCAGGCCTTTGAACCCATTTTGATTGAGGGAAAGGCGATTCAACTGCACCCACTGGTTTGCACGGCTTTTAATGCGGATTTTGACGGGGACCAGATGGCGGTCCACATTCCCCTTTCCATTGAAGCCCAGATTGAGGCCAGGGTATTGATGATGTCCACCAACAATATCCTGTCGCCCGCCAATGGTGATCCCATTATTGTTCCGAGCCAGGATATTGTGTTGGGTATTTACTATATGACCCGGGAAAGGCCTTCAACCCGGGAGGTACCAACCAAAGGGGAAGGTAAGATCTTTTCGAGTTCCCAGGAACTTCGTGTTGCCTATGACGCAGGCGAGCTGGATCTGCACGCGGCCATTAAGATCAGGATGGATGGGAAAATATGGGAAACCACCACAGGCCGGGTTATCCTTTATGAAATCATTCCGGATAAAAAGTTGTCTTTTGAGCTGGTCAACCAAGTCATGACAAAATCAGCCCTGAGGCATCTCATTAACGAATCCCATCGAAAGGCGGGGATCAAGGCCACGGTTATTCTGGCGGATCGGCTCAAGGATCTTGGCTATAAATATGCAACCCTTTCCGGTATTTCCATTGCCATGAGAGACATGGTGATTCCATCGGAAAAAGAAACGATTATCCATGAGGCGGAAAATGAAGTCAAAAAGATCGAAGAGCAGTGGGTGGACGGTCTGATTACTGCCGGTGAAAAATATAACAAGGTTGTTGATATCTGGGCTCAATCTACGGAAGACGTGGCATCTGAAATGATGACGGAGATGGCAGTGGAACGGATTGACAGCCCCGAAACCGGACCCACCGAAGTCAGCAGTTTTAATGCCGTTTACATGATGGCGGATTCGGGGGCCAGGGGTTCAAAGGACCAGATGCGGCAGTTGGCTGGCATGAGGGGCCTGATGGCAAAGCCGTCGGGTGAAATTATTGAAACACCCATCACAAGCAATTTCCGGGAAGGATTGACCGTACTGCAATATTTCATATCCACCCATGGGGCCAGAAAAGGCCTTGCGGATACCGCTCTTAAGACGGCCAACTCAGGGTATCTGACCCGGCGACTGGTTGATGTTTCTCAGGAAGCTATTATTACTGAAATCGATTGCGGTACCATCGACGGCATCTGGGTGGAGTCCCTGCTTGAAGGGGGCGAAATCCTTCAACGGGTGGGGGAAAGAATCCTTGGGCGCGTTGCCAGTGATGATATCGAGGACCCTGTGACGGGGGATGTGCTGGTGGGGGCCAACGAGGCGATCAATGAAGAAGAGGTTGAATTGATCGAAAAGGCCGGTATCGAAAAAGTCAGGATCAGGTCGGTTCTAACCTGTGAGGCCCACAGGGGGGTTTGCAAGAAATGTTATGGCCGTGATCTGGCCCATGGGCACGAAGTGAACCTGGGAGAAGCGGTGGGTGTCATTGCTGCACAGTCCATCGGTGAACCAGGGACACAGTTGACCATGAGAACCTTCCACATCGGTGGAACGGCCAGCCGCCGGGTCGAACAATCCACCATTCAACCCCGGAATCCGGGTGAGGTTAAATTCATCAATCTCAAGACAGTTGAAAACGCGGAAGGTGACCTTGTGGTTATGAATCGAAATGGGGAAATGGCCATTTTGGGAAAAGGTGGTAGGGAAGTGGAGCGCTACCCCATCATCTATGGTGCGTCCCTGAAAGTGCGGGATGAGCAGAAGGTAGAAACCTCTCAGGTGCTGGGCGAGTGGGACCCTTTCACCATCCCCATTCTGACGGAAGTACCCGGCGTTGTGAAATTCGGGGATATCGCTGAAGATCGGACCATGAAAGAGAAGCGGGACACGGTAACGGGAAAAATCAGCCGTGTTATCGTGGAATCACGGGAGGCGGATGTCAGGCCCCGAATCTCCATCAAAGACAGCTCGGGGAAAACCAGTGATCTTCCGGGAGGCGGAAAAGCCAAGGGCCGTTACCTGTTGCCGGTGGGTGCTGTCATCTTGGTCAGTGAGGGGGAGAGTGTGGGTGCGGGTGCGGTTTTGGCCAAGATCCCCCGGGAAACGACCAAAACGAAGGATATTACAGGCGGTCTGCCCCGTGTAGCAGAACTTTTTGAAGTGCGGAAGCCCAAGGAAACAGCGATTATCACCGAAATCGACGGGGTGCTCTCATTCGGCAAGAATACCAAGGGCAAAAGGAAAATGATTGTTACGCCCGAAGTGGGTAATGCTGTGACCTACTTGGTCCCGAGGGGAAAGCACGTCAGTGTTCTGGATGGGGACTATGTGCGCGCGGGAGAGGCACTCATGGATGGTTCCGCTGATCCCCATGATATATTAAAAATCAGGGGGTTGAAAGAGCTCGCCAAATATCTCGTGAACGAGGTTCAGGAGGTGTACCGTCTACAGGGGGTCAGAATCAATGATAAGCACATTGAAGTGATTGTTCGCCAGATGGTCCGACAGGTGAGTGTCACCGATGTGGGCGACTCGGGGTTCCTTTTGGCAGAAAATGTGGAAAAATGGCGTTTCCAGGAGGAGAACAATAAATTGATTGCCCAGGGAAAACAGCCTGCAAGTGCTGAGGCGTTGCTGTTGGGCATCACCAAGGCGTCCCTCAATACGGAAAGTTTTATTTCGGCTGCGTCCTTTCAGGAAACCACCAAGGTATTGTCCGAAGCCAGTATTGCGGGTAAAGAGGACCGGCTGAAAGGCCTGAAAGAAAATGTGATCATGGGTCGTCTGATTCCGGCAGGCACGGGGCTCGAAAGTTATCGGACTATAGAGATTGGTGTTGCAGGATAGTTTTTTTATCCACCCATTTAATTGTCTTGACAAAGATCAGTAAAGCGAATACAAAAGAGAATTCTGATCTTTCAGAAAATAACGCTTTTTGTGTGTTTGTGATTGAGGTAAAACGAAGGAGATTTCATGCCGACCATTAACCAGCTTGTTAGAAAGGGCCGTCGTAAGTCAAAAAGGAAAGCCACGACACCCGCTCTGCAGGGAGCTCCTCAAAAAAGGGGCGTGTGTGTCAGAGTTTACACGTCAACGCCCAAAAAGCCCAACTCAGCTCTCCGAAAGGTCGCGAGGGTCAGATTGACAAATGGGCTTGAGGTTACTTCCTATATCCCTGGGATGGGGCACAACCTTCAGGAGCATTCAGTGGTCCTGATCCGGGGTGGTCGCGTCAAGGATTTACCGGGTGTAAGATACCATGTGGTGAGAGGGACCATGGATACCACGGGTGTGGATGATCGTCGCCAGGGTCGATCCAAATATGGTGCTAAAAGGCCAAAGGGTCTTCGGGCAAGCGGTTAATAAATGCGGTAACAGTACGAAATATGATTTGAGGAGATGCCGAACAAGTCCGCTGAGCGGGCAAATTTCGGACTCTTCTGGCGGTATCAAAAAATCCTATCTGCGTTTTGGAGATTTTTATGTCCAGAAAGAGAGTGGGGGTCAAAAGAGAGATTAAACCCGACCCCAAATACAACAGTGTGCTTGCGGCCAAATTTATCAATAACCTGATGAGTAAAGGAAAGAAGAGTACGGCCCAGGCAATCCTTTATGAGGCTTTCGGAATCATAGAGGAGAAAACCAAAAAAGATCCGTTGTCCATTTTTCAAACCGCCCTTGAAAATGTAAGGCCAGCCGTTGAGGTGAAATCCCGACGGGTGGGAGGATCCACATATCAGGTCCCCACAGAGGTACGACCGGCCAGGCGCCAGGCGCTCAGTATGCGTTGGATTATCGGTTTTGCCAGTGGCAGGGGCGAAAAAACCATGGCGACTAAACTGGCCGGCGAACTGATGGATGCGGCAAGCGAAAGAGGGGCATCCATCAAGAAGAGAGAAGATACCCACCGGATGGCTGAGGCAAACAAGGCCTTTGCCCATTATCGCTGGTAACTGAATCATAATTGGTGGCAGTTGGCGCCGTCATAATAATCAAGGAAGTCGTAACAGTTCAAGCGTTGACTTACTATCACCCAGGAGGGCATAAAAATGGCCAAAGCGAAATTTGAGAGGACGAAGCCGCATTTGAACGTAGGAACCAT